>NZ_VOYR01000005.1:0-190812 GCF_013420185.1 Acinetobacter sp. YH01025
GCTTGGCATCATTGTTCTGTAATAAATAGCTAAAAAAAAGTGTGGCTATTTTATACAAAATAACCACATAAAACATCGCTTCAACCCGGCCGCTTGTTTATCAATATGTAACTATCCGATAAAAAGCATAGCCTTTAAAACCGCGGCATTGTCGGAGGATGACCTAGCCTTTTTTGACCAGATAATGAAATTCTTTATTACCGGCAGCATCCAGCACTTCTTCCTGTAACAGCAGCTCATGGCCCAAATGCATACAGAATTTTGGAATATCCCACGAAGTAGAATTGTCGGTGGCAAAAATCTCCACCACATCGCCCGATTTAGATTTACGAATAGCTTGATGCAACATCATCACTGGTTCAGGGCAACGCAGACCGCGCGTATTTAGCTGAATGGCAGGGGTAATGGATGAATCAGACATAATAAAACTCGGCGAGATACAATTTTTCTATTCTAACACAAAGCCAGCAAAACCACTGATGCCGCAAGCTGGCTTTATCCGCCTGATAAATCATCAAATTCATTGTTTCAGCGAAAGTCGATAAACAATAGACAACTGTATTTTCTGCGGTATGATTAAATCAAGTTTTTTAGATACAACGAGTCTTTAGGAAGGATCATGCACGAGGAATCAGGCCCATCGTGGGGTATGCGTGGCTTACGTAAATGGTTAGGTACTGCACCGGAAACCCGCGATGAATTGCTAAAATTAGTACAAGATTCACGTCGTTTTTTAGAACCCGATACTGTGGCAATGCTGGAAGGTGTGCTGGATTTGCCGGCCACCAAAATCCGTGAGGTTATGACCCCGCGCACTTCCATGATCAGCTTGCAGGAAGATGATGAGCTGCTGGATATTCTGCATGTACTGGTCGAGTCGGCCCATTCACGCTTTCCGGTCTTCTCTTCAGACCAGCCTGACAATGTAGTGGGCATTCTGCTGGCCAAAGACTTGTTACCCTTTCTGACCGAACCAACGCCGAAGGTTGATATCCGGGCACTGATGCGTCAGCCACTGTTTGTGCCAGAAAGTGCGCGTTCCGATCAGGTCCTGCGTATGCTGAAAAATACCCAGACCCATATTGCCATTGTAATTGATGAATATGGCAGCACTTCAGGACTGGTAACCCTAGAAGATATTCTGGAAGAAATTGTTGGTGAAATTGAAGATGAGCATGATCAGGCCGATGCCGAAGCACAATACATTGTGCCCGATCATGATCCGCAGACCGCCAACACCTGGCTGGTACAGGCACTTACACCAATTGAACACTTTAACAATGTTTTAGATGCTGATTTTTCTGACGATGAAGTAGAAACTGTCGGCGGTTTACTGCTTCAGGAAATTGGATTGGTGAGTGATCTGCAAGGTCAAATTATTGAAATTGGGGATTGGCAGTTTAAGATTCTTGAAGCAGATGCACGCACTATTCATCTGATTCGAGCTGTACGTCAATGAGGACTTATTTCACCAAGCTGTTAGATTCATCCCAACAACACAAACAGCTCCCGCTAGTTTATCCCCTGCTGATTGCCTTAATCGCAGGTGCCATTTTCAGTTTTGCCCTGGCACCGTATTATTACTGGTGGATTGCCCTGCTGTCTCCGGCCTTGCTTTATGCAGTTTTACGTCAGCGCTCTGCCAAACAGGCCTTTTTTATTGGCTGGGCCTACGGTATTGGCCTGTGGTTTGTCGGTGCCTTCTGGCTATATACCTCCATTCATGTCTATGGAGATACCCCGGCCATTTTAAGCGTGCTGATGATTGCGATTATGGCCTTGGCCATGGGGCTGTTTACCGCCATTCAAACCTGGCTGTATCGCCGCTTCTTCCCGGAAACGCCGCTAACTTTTGCGCCGCTGTGGGTGTTCTTTGAATGGGCCAAAACCTGGGTATTTACCGGTTTCCCGTGGCTATTTGTCGGCTATGCCTTTACCGAGCGTTTTCTGGACAGCTATGCGCCTTTATTCGGGGTGTTCGGAGTGTCGTTTGTGGCCATTATTCTGGCCTGTGCGCTGGTGGAAATTCTGAATAAACGCATCTTCTGGCTGGTGCCGTCATTGCTGCTCCTGGCCGGTGCTTGGGGTGCTTCCCAGCTCAGTTTTGTCAGCGAGAAAGATGAACCGCCGCTGTCCGTGTCCTTGATTCAGGGCAATATTCCACAAGACCTGAAATGGCTGACCGAATATCAACTGAAAACCCTGTTAATCTACAGCGAACTGACCCGCACCGAATGGGGCCGCGACCTGATTGTCTGGCCAGAATCTTCCATTCCAATGTTCCAGACCGATATCGAACCGTTTTTAGCCGCCATGAAAACCGAGGCGGAAAAATCGGGAAGTGCCTGGGTCACCGGTATTCCGTATTGGGACCTGCCTGAATCGCAGCAAAATGGCCAGCCGATGTACTACAACAGTATTATGGCCACCGGTACAGATTCAGAAGGCTTATACAAGAAACAGCGCCTGGTGCCATTTGGTGAATATATTCCTTTATCCGGCCTGTTAAGCTGGGTCTTGCCGGCCTTGCAGAATGATCCATCCATGAGTGGTTTTTCGCGCGGTGTCAAAGAGCAAAAACCGCTGATGATTCATAACTCACCGTTGGGTGCAGCCATCTGTTATGAAGTGGCCTATCCGAATCTGACCCGTCGTAATGCCAGCCAGAGTGATTTTCTGGTGACTGTATCCAATGATGCCTGGTTTACCGGTACAGCCGGCCCGTGGCAGCATTTACAGATGGTGCAGATGCGTGCCAAAGAAAATGGCCGCTGGTTTATTCGGGCCACCAATACCGGCGTGACCGCTTTTATTGACCATCAAGGCCATATTGTGCAGCAGGCCCCGATTGATCAGAAAGCAGTGCTACGCGGTGAGTTACCGGCAATGCAGGGCCAGACCTTGTATACCCGCCTTAGTGATTGGCCGGTGCTGATCTTCTCCTTCCTGTTGCTGATTTTGGGCTGGATCTATCGTCCACGTAAGGTCGATGTCAGCTTTAAGTCGAGAAGATAATTCGCCTATGAAGTCCCCCTTTATCAAAGGGGGGGTAAGGGGATTAACTTTATAAATCCCTCCCTTGCGAAGCAGTGCTTCTCACCCTTTGTAAAAGGGAGGCGTAATAAAAAAACCGAGGTTCATGCCTCGGTTTTTTATTGTCTACATTTAAAGCTGGGTCACCAGATAGGACAGCATCGCCGCCAGAGAGAGCATCGGCAGATAGCGATAAACTTTTACCACTGCCTGCTCAAAGTAAGAAGCCTGTTCTGGTTCTAGTTTTAAAACAGTGGCTTGTAGCGCCGACCAGAAACTTAAGAGCAAGCACGAGCTCATCAGGCTCAGCGCGAAGAAACCAACCATAATCTGGCTGCTGCCTTCGGTGCTTTGCCAGAGATGCAAAAACCCCTGACTCAAGGGAAGCAGGCTTAAAATCAGCAGAACAGACTTCAGCATCGTCCAGTGAAACTGGTTAATTTCATCCGACAAGATTAATGCTTTCATACCATCCTCCAGACAAATATGTGCCTTTTGACTTATTATGAACGGTTTTAATGAAATAAATAGATGATATTGCTCCACATTCCCAGGATTATTGTAATCAGTACTGTTGGAAATAATTCTTATTATGAATCTCAAATCTGGAAGATTATCTTAAATTCATATTTATCAGAATATTAGAATATTTTTTATAATTAAGAGCTATTATCACTTCACCTTTAATTGAATAGTCCAATCAGGTGAAGTGATATATTCCATCACGGCATTTATAATCAAGCCGGCTTAAGGCTGATAATAAATATCGGCATCGGTGCCTTCACCGCCCTGCTGACCATCTGCACCAAAAGAATACAGGTCAAAAGCGCGACCTTCAGAGCCTGGAATCACATATTGAATGTCATTGTCCCAGCTGTCTTTTGGATAACCGCCTTTGACATAACCACCCGGCAACCAGTTTTTAGCTGACGCGGGCTGATTGACCAGCGCATCTAAACCACCATCCTGCATGGACGGATAACGGCCATTGTCCAGCTTGTATTGATCCAGCGCACCAGCCACACCTTTTAAGGTAATTGCGGTGGTATCGACTTTGGCTTTTTCACCACGGCCCATCACGTTCGGGACAATCAGCGCCGCCAGCACGCCTAAAATGACAATCACCACCATTACTTCAATGAGGGTAAAACCGGCCTGTTTATTCGAATAGGATTTCCGTTGCATCAGGTTCTCTCTTGAATCTTTCATCATTTGTTATCTTCAATGGGTCTCGATTTAAATCATATTATTCATATTGACAATAGGCAGCATCACCGCAATCACAATCACCAGCACAATACTGGCCATCAGCACCAGCATTAAGGGCTCCAGTAGTGCCAGTAAGGTCGAAATGAGTGTGGTCACTTCGCGGTCCTGCATGGTCGATGCGCGTTCCAGCATCCGGTCGAGCTCACCCGATGCTTCACCACTTTTAATCATTTGTACCATCATCGGCGGGAAATAACCACTGCGCTCCAGCTGGGTGCCCAAGTTCCCCCCTTCGGTGACTTTCTCGGCCGCCAGATTGACCGAATCACGGATCACCCAGTTACTGCTGACCGCAGCGCCAATTTTTAAGGCATCAACCAAAGGCACACCGGACTGGGTCAGAATCGACAGGGTGCTGGCAAAACGTGCTGCGTTTATACCACGTGACAGTTTACCGAATAGTGGCAGTTTGAGGGTTAAACGATCAAATGCATAATGGCCGGCCGAGGTTTTTAAAAAGCGGACCAACAGGAAGATGCCCAGAATCGTCCCGACCAGCAAAAAGGGCCAGGCCAGACGGATAAAATCACTGGCTTGCATTAACACCACGGTAATCCACGGCAAGGCGCCTTTGTCCTGATCAAAGGTTTTGACAATATCCGGCACCACATAGGTCATCAGCCCCATCACAATGGCAAAAGACATCAGCATTAAAATAATCGGATAAATCATCGCGCCCTGCACTTTTTTCTGCATGGCAAAGCGGTTTTCGGTGTAGTCCGACAGCTGGTCCAAAATTAAATCCAGATGTCCAGAACGTTCCCCGGCGGCAATGGTGGCAATATATAAATCCGGAAAATGCCCCGACTGCTGCAAGGCATTGGCCAGTGAATATCCTTCTAAAACCTTGGAGCGTACCGACAGCAATAAATTCTGCACATGGACTTTTTCACTTTGCTTGGCCACGGCGCGCAAGGCTTCTTCCAGCGGAATGGCTGCGGCCACCAGTACCGACAGCTGCCGGGTCATTAAGGCCAGATCATAAGCGGTCATTTTTTTCTGGAACCAGCGCTGGGCCTGATGCTTCTGTTTTTGTTCTACCGGATCAACGCTAATCGGGATAAGGGCCTTGTCACGCAATTGCTGACGAATCTGCCGTGCAGAATCCCCTTCTAAAACCCCTTTTTGCTGCTTTCCTGATGCATCAAGGGCTGTAAACTGATATGCAGGCATTGTAATGCTCTAATTTTCCAAAAAATTATTCAACGCAGTTGCGTCTCACCACCAAAATCATTCATATTCTGAGATATAAATTATTTGCTCACTCTATCATAACTCCAGATCGAGCACGACGACATTTTCATCAGGAAGCAGACCCGCTGTTATGCCAAATTCGCCCGTCCATCCCGCCCCCATCTACCGTGTTCGTGTAGCTGTTCCGGTCTATCTGTATGACGGGTTTGACTATATGCTCAGTGCGGCTGAATATCAGCAGGCTGCCGTTGGCGCGCGGGTGCTGGTGTCCTTTGGCCGGCAGAATCTGGTGGGCATCATTATTGAAAAACTCCCGCCCGATCATCCGCTTGACCCCAAGATTAAACTGAAAGCCATTAGCGAGCTGCTCGACCAGCAGCCGATTCTAGATCAGAAAGTTTTAACTTTGTTGACATGGTCGGCGCAGTATTATCAGTTTCCGATTGGCGAAGTGATGCATAGCGCCCTGCCCAGCCTGTTACGTCAGGGACGCCCGTATAATTTACTGGCACGAATGTGGAAACTACTGGATGATCAGGCCGAAGCCAAACTGAAGCGCTCCGAGAAGCAGCAGGAGGCCTATAAAGTCCTGAAGCTGCATCCGAGCGGGACTTCAGAAAATATCCTGAATCTGGCCGGTATTGAAACTGCAACCTTAAAAGCGCTGGAAAAAAAGCAGATTTGCTATTGCGATCTGGAGCAGCAGGATTTTAGCCCGGTGCCAATGACGCTGGCGCAAATGCCGTTAACCCCGAACAGTGACCAGAAACGGGCCATTGAAACCGTACTGAAAGCGCAGCATCGTTATCAGGCCTTTTTACTCGATGGTCTGACCGGTAGTGGTAAAACCGAAGTCTATCTGCAGATCATGCAGGAAGTGCTAAAACAGGGTAAACAGGTATTGGTGCTGGTGCCGGAAATTGGCCTGACTCCTCAAACCATTAGCCGCTTCCAGTCACGTTTTCACTGTCATATTGCGCTGCTGCATTCCGGTTTAAATGACAGCAAACGTCTGCAGGCCTGGCAGGCCGCCCAGACTGGCAAGGCTTCGATTATTCTTGGTACACGCTCGGCAATTTATACCCCGCTGCCCAATCTGGGGCTGATTATTCTGGATGAAGAACACGACCTGTCATTTAAACAGCAGGAAGGCTTTCGTTACCATGCCCGCGATGTGGCCTTATACCGTGCTCATTTAGAACACTGCCCGGTGATTCTCGGTTCGGCCACGCCCAGCATTGACAGCTATGCCTTAACGGAACAGGGTAAAATGATCCGTCTGGAACTGAACCAGCGTGCCGGCCCGGCACTGATGCCGAAAATTCACATCATTGATTTAAAAGTTGCGCAAAAGCAGCAAGGTCTAAGCCTGCTGCTGATTCAGGAAATCAAAAAACGCCTGCAGAAAAAAGAACAGGTGCTGATTTTCTTAAACCGCCGTGGTTATGCACCGGTGCTGGTCTGTGACAGCTGCGGCTGGCAGGCACAATGCCCACACTGTGATGCCAACTTTACCCTGCATCATAGTCCATATACCCATCTGCATTGTCATCATTGTGGCACCATTCAACGCAAGCCGGAGCAATGCCCGCAGTGCCAGCATAATGAACTGAAAACCCTGGGCATGGGCACAGCCAAGGTTGAAGAAAACCTGCAACAGCTGTTCCCAGATTACGATGTGGTGCGGGTGGACCGCGATTCCACCAGCCGCGTCGGCAGCTGGCAAAAAATTTATGACCGCATTCAAACCAGCCAGCCGCTGATTCTGCTCGGCACCCAAATGCTGGCCAAAGGGCACCATTTTCCTTATGTGACTCTAGTGGCGATTTTGGATATTGATGCCGGCCTGTTAAGTGTTGATATCCGGGCGCCAGAGCGGACTGCGCAGCTGATTGTGCAGGTGGCCGGTCGTGCCGGCCGCGGTGAACATAAAGGCGATGTCTATTTACAGACCCTGCGTCCTGATCATCCGCTGCTGAGCACCCTGGTCGAGCAGGATTATCGTGCCTTTGCCCGGCAAACCTTAAAAGAACGTCAGGCCGCCCTGCTGCCCCCGTTTCGCTATACCGCCCTGATTCGCTGCGAATCCAAAAGTCAGGAGCAGAACCAGCAGTTTTTACAGCAACATGCCCAGTGGCTGCGAGAAAATTCTGAACAGTTAATTGATATCTGGGGACCGATTCCGGCGCCAATGGAACGCAAGGCCGGCCGCTATCAGGCGCATCTGGTGCTGTTGTCGCAAGATCGCGCCCGTTTACATTTTTATCTACGTGCATGGTGGCAAAATATGTTGCATCACAAGCCATCAAATATGAAACTTAGCTTAGATATAGACCCTCAGGAATTCAGTTAACCACTGACTTTGGCTGCAGCCTGAGGGCACCATAACTCCTAGGATTGTCGATGTCGTTACTGCTGCAAATCACCCTGTTTCTGGGTGCCTCTTTATTACTGGTTCCGCTGCTCAAGCGTTTTGGGATTGCCACCGTACTCGGCTATCTGTTTACCGGTATTTTATTGGGCCCGAGTGTGTTCAATATCGCCAGCGACCCGGAAGCCATTCAGGAACTGGCTGAATTTGGCGTCATTTTACTGATGTTCATTATTGGTCTGGAACTCAGACCCCAGCGGCTCTGGCAAATGCGTCAGTCGATTTTTGTCATGGGCAGCGCGCAGGTGGCCGTCACTGGCCTGTTACTGGCGATTCTGGTGTTTTTCAGTTTGCAGCAGCAGATTGCCGCCAGCCTGATTATTGGTTTTGCCCTGGCCCTGTCCTCAACCGCCTTTGTGCTGCAACTCTTGAATGAAAAACAGCAACTGAACAGCAGTTATGGCCAGCAGTCTTTTTCAATTCTGCTATTTCAGGATATCGCCGCCATTCCATTAATTGCAATTATTCCCTTGCTGGCCGGTACTGAATCGACTCATCATGGGCTGGCCTATTTCGCCGCGATTTTAGCCACCTTTAGCGGGCTGTTTTTATTTAGCCGTTATCTCATGCGCCCGTTTTTCCGTTTTGTTGCCAAAACCGGCGCGCATGAGCTGATTACCGCGGTCGGCCTGTTTATTGTGCTGGCCGTGGTCTGCCTGATGGATGTCTTGGGGATTAGCACCACGCTTGGCGCCTTCCTGACCGGGGTGCTACTGGCCGATTCCGAATTCCGACATGAACTGGAAGCCAGTATTGCACCGTTTAAAGGACTATTGCTCGGCCTGTTTTTCATGACCGTGGGGATGACCACTCAGATGTCCCTGCTGATCGACAGTCCACTGTTCATTCTCGGCGGCGCCTTAATACTGCTGTTGGTGAAATTTATTTCCCTGACCGCAATTGCCCGGTATTTTAAATATTCCTGGCAAAACAGTTTGCTACTGGCCACCTGTCTGGCGCAAGGCGGTGAATTTGCCTTTGTGGTGTTACAGGTTGCCTTAACAGAAAAAGTGGTGGCACAGGCCATTTTAGAGCCGATTACCCTGATGGTGACCCTGTCGATGGTGCTAACCCCGGTGCTGTACTGGTTCATGACCAGCCAGGTGATTCCGCGTCTGAATCAGGACAAGACGCCGGAATATGACCAGATTCCCGATGCGCATCCAGCGCTGATTATTGCCGGTTTTGGCCGGGTTGGGCAGATTATTGCACGGGTGGCCTATTTGCAGCACCTACCCTATACCGCCATTGACAGCAACCTGGATAAAGTTGATTTTGTGCGCAATTATGGCGGTAAAGTCTATTATGGCGATGCCACCCAGCCCGATATTTTACGTGCTGCGGGGATTGAACATGCCAAGACCTTTATTCTGGCCATTGATGATATTGAAGACTCGATGAATGTGGCCCGGCATATCCGCCTGAATTATCCGCAGCTCAAACTGCTGGTGCGTGCCCGTGACCGCCATCATGTGCATTTATTGCGGGATTTAGGCGTTGAACACATCTGGCGTGAAACCTATTTATCTTCTTTAGGCATGGCCTATTGCGCGCTACGCGACCAGGGTATTGCTGAAGAAGATGCTTACAAGAGTATCGAATTGTTTCGCAGTTATGATGAAAAATTACTGGCCCAGCAGCAGAATATTTATACCGATGAGCAAAAAATCTATGAAACTCATCGCAATGCACTGGCCGAGCTGGAGCACCTGTTCGAGAATGATGCTCAGGTCCGGGAAAGCCCGACCGGTGTAGATTTAAAGCGTTCACTACAAAACCATCATATTGATGTAACACGTAATGAATCAAACTGACTTGTGATTTACAATATCATCACCATTAATGCAGGGTTATGGAGAATTTTATGTCTGATTTACGCCAACGCTTTTTTATTGAAGATAGCCCTGTCCGCGGTGAGATTGTTCATCTTGAAGAAGCCCTGCAAACCATTTTGGCCCAACGTGACTATGCGCCTGCCATCCAGGTCCTTTTGGGAGAAATGCTCAGTGCCACCGCTTTGCTGGCCAGTACCTTAAAAATTAAAGGTCGGATTAGCCTGCAAATTCAGGCCAGCGGCACCTTTAAATGGGCAATGGCCGAATGTAATCATCTGGGTGAAATTCGTGCTTTGGCAGATTATGAACCAGATCCACATTTCCAGCAGGCTGAAGACAGCAGCACGGTACTCAAAACCCTGGTCAATCCGGTGCTGTTTATTAATATTGAACCGGAATTTGGTGAGCGTTATCAGGGTATTGTGCCTTTAGACAAGCCAAATCTGGCCGGCTGCCTGATGCAATACTATGATTTATCTGCACAAATTCCCACCCGTATTGTACTGGCCAGCAACGACCAGCGTTCTGGCGGCTTGCTGATTCAGCTGTTACCGCGAAATAGCGAAGAAGAACAGCAACGTGTAGATGAAGATTTATGGCCACGTCTGACCATGCTGACCGAAACCCTGAAAACCAGCGAACTGACCGATCTGGAAGTTCAGGAAGTATTGTACCGTCTGTACAACGAAGAAGAAGTACGGCTGCCAGAAGTTGAACATCTTAAATTTGGCTGTACCTGTTCCAAAGAACGCTGTGCTACGGCACTGACCCAGATTGGGGCCAATGCAGTACGCGAAACCTTGGAACATCAAAACCCGATTGTGATGGATTGCCAGTTCTGTAATGCACGTTATCAGTTTACTGCAGAAGAAGCACTTGGCCTGTTTGGTGAACACCTAAGCTAGGCCGCAAGATTCAAGATTACCAAGAGATCAAACCGGAGAACGGTTTGGTCTCTTTTTTTATGTTCAGTTTCATACGTTTATTCAAGCTTTTTGCGCTGTAGATATAGCTTCAAATAGCGCACGCTTTTTACTGAACTCAGCATCAATCTCGCTCAAGCTGTTACTCATCTTTTTTAAGCGACTGGGTTACACAAACCGTACCGCTTTATTCATCTAGCGCAAGCACACATTCTTTGTATAACCTGACTGATGAATTCAAGCGTGTGCAATAGTTGCAACTATTTAGTGGTTTCTCATCTTATTGTGATCTCTTTCACTTATTATTTCATTGATTTAACAGTATTTTCTTCTATAAAATTAGGCACTTTACTCTAATTTTAATAACGCGCATGGCGTTGGGGATAATAATCATGAAAAAGGGGTTTACAGGGATTGTTGCTGGATTGCTTTTGGCAACAGTTTCAGGCGTATCTTTCGCAGAGAATGATCCATTGGTGGGGAAATGGAAAACAATTGATGACCGTACCAGTTATTCCCGTGCCGATGTCGAAATCCGTAAAAAGCCAGATGGCACCTATGAAGGTATTATTGTTGAAACCCGCAACATTCCGGGCGCAGAAAAAATGAATATTTGCCACCAATGTCCGGGTCAACTTAAAAACAAACCGTTTATCGGCTTGCCATTTATCTGGGGCTTTAAGCAGGATCCAAAAAACCCGTTACAGTTTGTGCAAGGCAGTGTACTCGACCCGATTGGCGGCAAAGTCTATAAAGGCAAGGCACGCCTAAGTGCCAACGGTAAACGCCTGACCTTACGCGGCTATGTCGGTGTTTCCGTGATTGGTCGTAGCGTGACCTGGATTAAATACTGATTCTTCAACAGGTTTACAAGAGGCTTCTACGGAAGCCTTCATTTTATCTTAATGATATGGACATAATTTGAAACAATATAGTTGCTCTACCCTCTGTCCGTCCCTCTCGAAAGCCTGAATAATGAATAAAATTTAAACAGTTTATTTAAACTGGAGATTAGCCAAAAGTAGGCCTGCTGAGCGTCCTTGGTGCCAGCAAAATGGCGAAAAAGCAAGCAAGGCTACGTTTCAAGCACAAAGGAATACCAAACAAAACAGCCAAATGCTGAAATATGGTTTTAAATAAAATTAATCCTTCAGATAAAACAACAAGAGCGCAGCGCATAGACCCGAAATTACGTTAGAACAACCCATGCATCTGCTCTTCCTTGTTTTAACAAGTTCAAGCTAAAAGGAGTAAGCCATGACCACGATCCAATATCGCGAAAACTCCCAGTCTGGTCGCCCACAAGCTGAAATTATAGATGAGCGCGTATCTTTTGATTTAGAGCATTTTGCTGAAGCTTGTGGTCAAAGCCCGGAATGGGTATTACAGCTTTTAGAATATGACATTCTCCCTTCACGTCCGGAAGAACGGATTCACCAGTTTTTTGGGGAAGATGTCTCTCGTGCCCGCCAGGCCTATCGCCTGCAACGTGATTTTAATGCCAGCTTTTCTGCCGTCGCCATGATGCTCGACCTGATTGATGAGCTGCAAAATTTGCGCAAAGAAGTCAAACATCTGCATTTAAGACAAAGCTAGGCACCACGCCATTTACTCTCTACAGGGAAATCTGCGTATTTCCCTCTCTTTATTTTTGGGAAAATAGACGGTCGCAATGAAAACAAAAGAATGCAACAAAAAGGTCAAACTCATGTTCCCGGAGTTTCGGGAATTAATGCAACAACTGCGCGAAGACAACCCACATTTTGCGCGCCTGTTTGAAGATCATGAACATCTGGACCGGAAAATCAGCCAGCTCGAGCTTGATCCGGTTCATCAGATTAATGATGATATCGAGGCGCTGAAACGCAAAAAATTAAAACTGAAAGATCAGATTTATCAGCTTTTGCAGCAGGCCCAGCAAAATCCTTCATCTTCACCTTAACCGGTTTTTATTGCAGTGCGATGAAATCTGCACGCTGCCCGAAAGAAAGCAGATGCTTTCTTTCGGGCAGGCAAATGAAGGCTGCATTATTTTGGTTTAAGCTGAGAATCTCGAAGAGCGTTCTGACCTTCCGGCAGTAATGGCTTGCCAGGCACATAATCCAGAAACCAGAACAGGTCCATCCGGGTCCGATCCGGCCGCTGCGAAAGCATGTCCAGTACGCTTTTTTCACCGCGTCCCACCATATGTCGCCGATAAAAATAATACAGCAGCAACAAAGTGGTAATAAGCATGGTGCCAAGCATCACCCAGAAGGCATAGGGTGAATCCAGCCCCGGAATCATCACGAAATTCATGCCATAAATTCCGGTTAACAGGGTTAAGGGTGCAAACACCGCGGTAATAATCGCCAGAATCCGCATATTTTCATTGGTCTGGTTGGCAATAGCAGAAAAATGCAGGTCAATCGCCGCCTGAATGGCACTTCTTAAACGCAAGGTATGTTTCTGGATGCGGGCCACATGGCTGCTTAAGTCATCTACCCGCACCAGCATGATTTCCTGTTTTTCACTGCGTTTCTTACCTTTTAAATGCAGATAGTTTTCGACAATTTCATCGCGCAGTTCCTGCAAGGTATCAATCTGTTCTTCACACAGATTTTCCACATGCTGAAATGCCATATTTTCCTGTAGCAACTGATGCCACTGGTTAAAACGGCGATGGCCCTGCAACAGCTCACGCTGCCAAAACTCGACCCGGCGGGTTAAAGGATGACGCAGGTTTAAATAGTCATCGACCATACTGTTCAGTAAACGTAAGGCCAAATCTAGAGGCGAGGTCGCCAGTTTTTTTGGTTTATTCTGCTCTTCAGCCGGCCGGCTTAAAATGGTATCTAAACGGGCAATATAATTTTCAATGGCTTTATTGCCCTGCTCACTCACCGTAATAAGCACCTGCGGGGTCAGAATAAAACTGACCGGTGTGGTGCTTAAGCCAAACACATGCTCATGCGCTTCGTCATTAAAGTTATGAATCTGGTCATCCGGAGTAATCAGTTTGCGGAAAATCAGCAGGTCATAATCTTCCAGACTGTCGAAATTACAGGGATGTTCCAGATTTAAAATATCTCGCAGATGATATTCATTCAGCCACAGCTGGGTGTGCTGCAGTACCTGTTGCTGCCACTGTTCCGGATGCTGGCGTACATCTTCCCGGGTATAGTCCAGCCAGATAAATTCTGCCTCGGCGGCCGGCCCCCGATGCAGAAATAACTGTTGTGTGGTGTCATGGAGGGAAAAATAATACTGTTGCATCCGCGTGCATCCACATTCCTGTCATTTTATTTTGCGATCATGCCATAAAAAAGCCCGCTTCATAAAGCGGGCTTTTTCAATTCATCAGGGCCTGAAATTAAGCCTGATCAATGTCTTTCATGGTTAACTTGATACGGCCACGGTTGTCGACATCTGCAACCTGGACTTTCACTTCCTGGCCTTCTTTCAGTACGTCAGTCACGTTGGCTACACGCTCATTTGAAATTTGAGAAATGTGCAGCAGACCATCTGTACCCGGCATGATGTTTACGAAGGCACCGAATTCAACAATACGAATTACTTTACCGGCGTAGATTTTGCCTGGTTCAACTTCAGCAGTTAAAGCCTGAATTTTGGCAATAGCCGCTTGTGCAGCTGCTTTGGTTTCACCAAATACGCGAACGGTACCGTTGTCTTCAATATCAATTGCCGCTTTGGTTTCTTCAGTGATTTGACGAATGGTTGCACCGCCTTTACCAATCACGTCACGGATTTTGTCCGGGTTGATGGTAATGACCTGGAAGGTAGGCGCATGCATTGAAATTTCTGGACGTGCACGTGAAATCACTTTGTTCATTTCGTTCAGGATGTGCATACGACCGGTATAAGCCTGGTTCAATGCCACTTCCATGATCTCTTCAGTGATCCCTTCGATTTTGATGTCCATTTGCAGCGCAGTAATACCGTTGGCAGAACCGGCAACTTTAAAGTCCATGTCGCCCAGGTGGTCTTCGTCACCCAGGATGTCAGAAAGCACTGCGAAACGCTCGCCTTCTTTGACCAGACCCATCGCAATACCCGCAACTGGTGCTTTTAGTGGAACACCGGCATCCATCAGTGACAGAGATGCACCACATACAGACGCCATAGAAGATGAACCGTTCGATTCAGTAATGTCCGATACAATACGGATTACGTACGGGAAGCGGTCAGCAGCTGGAAGAACCGCTTGTACACCACGACGTGCCAGACGACCGTGACCGATTTCACGACGTTTAGGACCAGACTCACGACCCGTTTCACCAACCGAGTAAGCCGGGAAGTTGTAGTGCAACATGAAGTTGTCAGTTTTGGTTCCAGCCAGGGTATCAACCATTAATGCATCACGGGTGTTACCAAGAGTCGTTGTTACCAACGCCTGTGTTTCACCACGGGTGAACAGCGCAGAACCGTGAGCACGATCAAGAACGCCCACCTGTACATCTAACGCACGTACAGTTTTGGTGTCACGACCATCAATACGCGGCTTACCAGACAGGATGTTGTCACGTACAGTGCGGTATTTCAGATCTTCAAACAGTTCATTCAGGTCATCTGCGATGCCATCTACATCTTCTTCAGGTACGAACTGCGCAACCGCCTCTGCTTGCAATGCATCCAAAGCAGCATAACGGTCTTGTTTGATTGCAATGGTATAGGCTTCAGAGATTTTCGCTTCAAACGCTTCTTTTAATTTCGCGCGAAGGTCTTCATTTTTCTCTGGTGCAGTCCAGGTTGACTCAGTTGCGCCAGCTGCTGCTGCAAATTCATTAATCGCCTGAATCGCAATTTGCATTTCGTCATGACCGAATAACACTGCGCCCAGCATCTGGTCTTCAGACAGTTCTTTCGCTTCAGATTCAACCATCAGTACTGCAGCTTCTGTACCTGCAACCACGAGGTCAAGGTCAGACTGTGCCAGCTGTTCGTGGTTCGGGTTCAGGATGTATTCACCGTTGATTAAACCCACACGTGCTGCACCAATTGGGCCACGGAACGGTGTACCCGCAATTGCCAGTGCTGCTGAAGTACCTAACATGGCAGCAATATCCGCTTCCATGGTTTTGTCAGAAGAGACAACTGTTGCTGTTACCTGGATTTCGTTGTAATAACCTTCCGGGAACAATGGACGAATTGGACGATCAATAAGACGTGAAATTAAAGTTTCTGCCTCAGACGCACGGCCTTCACGTTTGCCATAACCACCCGGAATACGGCCAGCAGCGTATTGCTTTTCTTGATAGTTTACGGTTAGTGGGAAAAAGTCCTGACCGGCTTTTGCTGTTGGCTGTGCAACTACCGCCACCAGTACCGATACACCACCCATGGTGATTAAAACCGAGTTGGCCTGACGTGCAACACGACCGGTTTCCAGTACCACGTTGTACTGACCATATTGGAATTCTTTACGAATAATATTAAACATTGACATGTATTTTTGTTTCCTGATTTTATTCTAGTGGAGACCCCTAAGGTTTGGCATTCACGACTCAGGTTCAAGTAAATGACAAAGCTTAGAAGCCGACCTCACTAGAAATATAGGTTTTTTAAACACAAAGAAGGAGCGAAACAATCGCCCCTTCTTAATTACCCGGTCAACGCCGGGTACACTTTAGTTTTCAGACATACAGCGCAACGCATGCAATAACCCGAAAATAAAAGTCTAAATCGAATTAACGACGTAAACCTAAAGCACCGATCAACGCAACATAACGACCGTGATCTTTACCGTTTAAGTAGTCTAATAATTTACGACGTTGGTTAACCATACGGATCAGACCGCGACGGCTATGGTGGTCGTGTTTGTGCTCTTTGAAGTGACCTTGTAAGTCATTGATTTGAGCAGTTAAAAGAGCTACTTGAACTTCTGGTGAACCAGTGTCGTTTTCAGCACGAGCAAATTTAGCGATGATCTCTGCGCGATCTGCGTTTGTTAAAGCCATTCGATTTCTCCGAGATGCTTATAAAATACCTTGATAAAAATCAAACCGATGTCAAGCATCTGTCTGACTGCCGTGCATCACTACAGCAAGTGCATTATTTTAAGACAAAACCGCTTAAATTGCAAAACACAACGCGAAAAAGCCATGAATTATCCGATGCGATGTCACATGAATGATGCAGCGTCTACCCGGAGGATTGATTCTATTCTTGACATCCTCACCCACCTGAAAGGAGGGTGATTCCTACTGCTAGACGCTTATGCCCAAGCGCAAGTATGTTCTTGGCGGAGTTTAAATCGCGTTGATTTACACTTCCGCATTCACATTCCCATACTCTTATTCGCAAATCTATCTTTCGGACTGCTTGCGGTGACTGCACCGCAGCTCGAACAGGTTTGGGTTGTGAATCTCTCGTTGACTTCCTCAAACATGACCCCTGCGTTCTCGCATTTATACTTGAGCATGGTTTTGAGTGCTAAAAATCCTGTATCTAAAACAGATTTCGCCATTTTAGTTTTTACAAGTTTGTTCGCACTTAGATCACCAACGACAATCAGTGCATTGTCTTTCACCAGCTGGGTGCTAGCCTTGTGCAAATGGTCTTTACGACAGTTTGCAATCTTGGCGTGTAATGCACGGACACGCTTTTTATTTCTCGCTCTCTGAGCAATCCCTAATTTCTGTTCATATTGATGGTAGAACTTGGGATTGGAAATGATCGTACCATCTGAACAAGTAGCAATATCTTTTAAGCCTAGATCAATGCCCACGGCTTTTGTGGCGGTAGGTTTGTTTTGTTTGGGTGAATCAACCACTAAGCAGACATACCAACGTCCACGACTATCCTCTACAAATGAGCCTGTTTTAATGCTGTATTTCGATAGTCCGTAACTATCCCATAGCTTGAATTGATGCTTGCCATACTGAACGTATCCATCGGCATATTTAATAGCGACCTTTTTAAAGGGTATCCAACCTAGTGATCTTCTTGCTGATTTCTTATTACTGACACGCCATCTCAATTTTAATTTTTTGAACTGTTTTCTGCGAGTGACCAATTCTTCTGTTACAGCCTGAATAGTTTGGCTATGAAGATTACATTCCTTTGATGCGCCTTTCGTATATTTAGCAATATCGTATGCTGAAAAGAATTGTTGTTTGCGCTGTAGGTGTTTGAAACACAAATCATTGACATAGTTCCAGACAAAATTAACTTCAGATGCCAATTAGTCTAGCACCTTTGTGTGACTGTTTTTTATGCGTAATTTAAGTGTTTTCATGGGCTTATATTAGCTCATATTAGGCTTAATATATTGTTTTTTAGCAATTAAACGACATTTCATGTCGTGTCGCTTATATCTCTGACCTGAAAGACAGAGGTTTACGCTCCATTTGATAAAACACCGAGTAGAAGCCCAAGATGATCAAACGCAAATAAGCCAAGATGGAATAAAAATAGCCCGGGAATAAATTCCCGGGCTATTTTTTGCGCTGTAGTTTCTTCTTTTTTCGTTGTTCTAATTTTATTTATTGTGATGTATAGCGAGGCTTTGGCCTTCTTCTAATCAACATTCCCTGTTTTAATTGGCTTTCCTTATGTGATAGATTTTGCCACAAGCCCTTGGGGAAAGAAGCAGATAATTACCTCTCTCCTTGTACGTTTTCGCTTACGTCGATGAATGACGCTTCATTTTTTTGATTTTGAACTGCCAATAAAAAAGCCCTGTAGTCTCTCCCAAAACTACAAGGCTTAGCGGCTGTAAGTTTCCTCTTTTTTTTCACCTACTTCAATGTAAGCTCGCTGTCTCTCGACTTTCTTATTCTGGTTTTGCGATTTTCCTCAACTTTCCGTGTTGAGCTTTTGTGTGAAGTCATCTTCTCAAAAACTCAGGCAAAGCTCTATGCGCAAATTTCTCGAATCGTTGTAAGCATTTTCTTACAACGGCCGGGTTTATTTATGCCAACTTGATAATGACAAATGTTCATTTACTTTTTCTAACACACCACTGTTACGGCTGGTTTTCACGGTTAAGGCCTGTACCAGCGCCTGCCGGTCAGCCAGTAAACTCACCACCGATTTGGCCCGGGTAATGGCGGTATAGATCAGTTCCTTGCTCAGCAGATTCTGCGCGGCCTGATCCAGCACCACCGCCACATGCTGAAACTCCGAACCTTGAGATTTATGAATGGTCAGAGCAAATGCGGTTTCAATATTTTTTGGCAAGCGTGTGGCTGGCACCCATTTATCCAGACTCGGGAAATACACTTCAAACTGCCGGTTGCCCTCACGCAGACGTTGCAGACACAGGCCAATATCACCGTTGGACAGGCCGAGCTGATAGTCGTTATAGGTCATCATTACCGGCCGGCCGACATACCAGTCGCCCTGCTTGGCCACGTCCAGAACCAGTTGCTGCAACAAACGCTGCTCAATCTGCATGTTCAGCTGTTGCAAGCCCAAGCCACCATGCCGAATTGCAGTCAGAATCCGATACTGGTCAAAGGCTTTCACCACCTGCGCCACCATCGCGTCCGGATCATCGGCCTGTAAATACTGTTTTAGGCTGTGCACATAGCCCTGATAGCCCAGCATCAGTTTGTCATAATAGCCCTGCCCGGCTATGGGATCCGGGGCTTCATCGGGTAAATATTCCAGTTGCAGTACATCGGCCATGTCCTGCGTTAAAGTTACGGCCTGTAATTCGCCCGGCTGCACCAGCTGTGCGGCAAACTGCTGCAAGATTTGCGCGGCCGGCTGTTCAGCCGTTTGCTGCTGAATAAAGCGGGCCATTTCACCAATTAAGGCACCGGCTTTAAAACGGCGACTGGTGACCAGATGCACATGATTATCTGCCAGTGCCGGCACCTGCTGTAAATCGGCCAGTACCGAACCAACATCGACCGACGCCAGCTGCTGCGCATCTCCCAGTAAAATCACCCGGGTCTGTTCAGCAATGGCATTGAACAGCATACTGGCCAGATTCAGGTCCAGCATGGAGGCTTCATCAATCACAATCAGGTCATAAGGTAAAGGCTGCCGAGCATGAAAACGTGGCTGCTGCCGGTTGCCAAGGCCCAAAAGCCGGTGGATGGTAATCGGGGTCAGGCGTTTGAGATCGTCACTGACCAGATTGGCAATTTTCGGATCATCAAAGGAATTCTGCAGTGCTTCTTTCATACGCTGCGCGGCTTTTCCGGTCGGGGCCGCCATGGCAATCCGGATTTCCGGCAAGGCCTGGTTTAGCACGGCAATAATCCGCGCCAAAGTATAGGTTTTACCGGTACCCGGGCCGCCCGTAATCAGGTTAAAAGCGGTAGTCGCGGTCATTTTGAGCGCCTGCTGCTGGTGCTGGTCTTCCAATAAATGCAGATAGTCCGACACATCTACCGCCGTAACAGCTTGCTGTTTTAAGCGTGCCACCTGCTGTGCCAGCGCCGACTCCAGCGCCCAATAACGGTACAGGTATAAATGCTGCTGGTCATAAATAAACGGCGCCACCGAACCCGGTTCAGAACCGGAACCGACCAGATTGGCCAACGCTGCCACCTGTTCGGCAGAAGCGGCTATACAGCTGTCACCATTGAGAGTAGCCTCCAGCAACTGCGCGATGATTTTAGCGGAATCTTCTCGCTTTTCCGCCTGAAAAAAAGGCGCCTGTAAAAGATAGTTACTCCAAAGCGCAAACCATGCCGGGGTTTGGGTTTCAGGCGTTGCTGCTAAAACTGTCCGCTGGTTGTCCACACTATTATCCTCAAAGTTATCCACATGCTAAATCATTCTTTCTTTAAATGTTATTAAATGATTTAGGCAATTTTCCCCAGTTGATCGACAGTTGGATTCCCCAACAGTGCATCCAGTCGCAAAATAAACTCGACCGGCGGTTTCCAATGGTACACGCCCTGCCCGGCCTGACCATTCATGCCGCGCAAATACAAATAGCTGGCCCCACCTAAATGTTGATAAATATCGTAATTTTCCAGATGGACTTTCAGGTAGCGATGCAGGGCCACCAGATACAGACCGGCCTGCAGCCAGTAACTGGACTGTGACATGCTGGCCTGCACCGAGGCCGCCTGATAATGCGACTGATCGGCGCCTAAAAAGTTGCTTTTATAATCGGCAATATGGTAACGGTGGCCATCAAAATACACCAGGTCAATCGAACCGGTTAAATAGCGCGCCGAATTGGCATCATGAAAATCCAGCATCTGAATGCCATATTCATCAAACAGCTGATGAATCCGCTTGATCGCCAAGACCTGATCGGACAAGGACAGATAAAACGGAAATTCTGCCAGATGCTGCTCGGGCGCCAGCTGTTTTAACTGAAAGCCCGGATGCAGCGGTGTACTCAGCACATCCAGCAGCCAAGCCGACAGCCAGCTCAGCAAGATGTCCTCCGTATGTTCCGGATATTCCTGACTAAACTTGTCCTGCAGCTCCTGCCACAAAGAAGGATAATCATTTTTAAAACGGCGCTGGATTTCCAGCGGCCAGTCCTGCTGATCCTGAAAATCAATGTGTTCAAAAATCTCATGCAGGAAATTACCGGCCAGCGTACCCATCGGGAACTGGCGTTTAATCCAGGCAATCGGCTGATTCAGGATGTCGACATCAGCCACCGCTACTGGCTGATGCAGTTCATCAGAGGCACTGCTGTGCTGCTCAATATGAGCCGCCAGCGCATCAATCGCCTGTTTACGGCTTAAATGCTGGGCCAGAGCACTGAAACTGGTTTTACTGCGCGGATAAAAACGCTGCTGCGGGAAAGTCTTTGCCGTTAATGGCAGCGTCTGCTCATGCTGCTGCAGCTTCAGCCTTGGCGGCTTTTCAGTCAGCAACGCTTCATCGCCACAATGCGGATGCTGGAAAACGTCGCTGCCCTGACCGCGCCAGAAGGCCAGACCGGAGCAGGATTTTCCGCTCTGATCCTGCAAAATGGCATAGACCCGATGGCTGGCCCGGGTCAGTGCCACATACCACAAACGGCGTTGCTCAGCTTCGGCCCGGAGCTGATGCTGCTGTTGATCCTCTGCACTGAGCAAGGCTGCTGCATTTACCGCAATCAGACGCTGCTGCTCGGTTTGACCGGTCAGCGGATTGACCGCCTGAATGGTCGAAAAATTCAGGGTTTTGTTGACCTCACGAAAATCCTTATCCGCCCCCAACAAGAACACCACTTTAAACTCCAACCCTTTGGACTGGTGGATGGTCATCAACTGTACCCCGGCGGCATTGGACAGTTTTCGCTCCAGTTCCCACTCGCGTTCACTTGGCGCCTGCAACTGTTTTAAATACCACTGATACAGGGTTTGTGCGCCCTGATAATGTTCGCTGTGCTGGCTAAGCAGTTCGCTTAAATGGCGCAGATTGACCACCACCCGTTCATTGTCACGGCTGTGGTGGGCGACCAGATTCTCCCAGACCTGAAACAGGTTCAGGGCATATTGCCAGGCACTTAAAAAGCCTTTTTCAAACCAGATGCTGCGGATGCCGTCAAAATCATCCATAAACTGGCTCAAGCCGGCCGGATGGGCTTCCAGTTCCAGTAAGCGCTGTAAATTAAAATTCAGCAGGCGGCTTAACAAGGCTCTTTTGACTTTGGCTTCATCATAAGGATGCATAATTGCGGTCAGCACCGCCCCCACATCTTTGGCGATCTGGCTGTCAAACACACTGCGTTTGGATGGACGGTTCACCCGAATCCCGAGCCGCTCCAGTTCATACTGCACCTTGTCCAGCCCGTCATGGTTTTTGGACAGCACCGCAATATCATCTTCAATTAGCGGGCTGCGCTCCTGACCATTGTGCAGATAGATTTGCTGCTGCGCCGCCTGATTTAAAAGCGCCCGGATTTTCCAGGCCACCTGCAATGCTTCATTATTTTTGTCTTCCAGCATTAACCAGCGTAAAGGCTGCCGGTTCTCCCCTTGCCCGTCAATTAAGGCCGGATGGGGACGAGGTCCGGCTTCTACCAGGCTATATTGCACCTCTTCACCAAAATCTATTTGGCGCTGGAACAAGGCGTCCACCACTTCCACCAGAGCCGGAATAGAACGATGATTGTATTTCAGGCTATACAGGCGCCCCTGTTTGGCCTGCACATCGGCCCGGGCCTTGTTATAGGTCAGCATATCACCGCCGCGGAAACCGTAAATGGCCTGTTTTGGATCACCCACCATAATCATGCAGCCCTGCTGATAATAGCGGGCATGACGCCAGATACTGGCCAGCATACTGTCCTGATCCTGGTTTGTATCCTGAAATTCATCGACCAGAATCAACGGATATTTACTGTGCACAAACTGGGCAAAACGCAGTCCCTGCTCGCCCTGCAAGGCTTCCGACAGGCTGCGGATCTGCTGGGCAAAGGTGGTTTCACCTTTTTGCTGCAACACCTGTGGCAGGCGTTTTTTCACTTCGCGGCTTAAATAGTATTTGAGATAGGCATCCAGCAGCTCTAAATCCAGTTGCAGCTGCTGCAACTGCTGGCAGAAGGCTTTTAGCCGTTGAATCACCGCATGCTGTTCAAACTGCGTCAGCACCTCGTCCGGACATTTGTTCAGCACTTTTTTGGTGGATAAATCGGTACACAGCTTTAAGGTTTTTTCAAAATGTGGTGCAAACAAGGCATAGCCACGTTGCTGGGACAACGCCTTTAGTAATGCCGGCAAAGCCTCGCATAAGGTGTGTTGCATCAGCTGATTGGTGCGCCACTTTTTCCCAACCAATGCAGCGTACTGGCCCTGCTCCAGATAATAGTCGCTTAGGCTGTCGACATCAGCCAGATCCAGCTGCAACAACTCATCAATGGCTGCTTCAAACTGGTTTAAATCCAGTTCGGGCGCCGGTACTTCACGAAACTGGGCCGAGGCAAAATTCAGGGTATTTTCAACAATACCCACATAGGCGTCGACATGCTTGAGTTTCTTTTGCAACAGCAGATAATTCACCACCTGCTGTGGCTGGGCCTGCAGCCATTGCCGCAGCACATCATGAATCAGCTGATGCACATAACTTTTGGCATCATCAGTAATATCGGCGCGTTCAATCTTGCCACATTCAAAACTGAATTCTCGCAACAACTTCTGGCTAAAACTGTCTAAGGTACCCACAAACAGTTCATCCAGCTGGTCAATCACCAGCTTGAGCCGGTCACGGGCAAAGTCCGGTTTGGCAGCATAATCCGCCAGCACTTTTTGCAATAGCGGATCGGACTCAGTCTGGGCCTTGGCTTGCAGTTCGGCTTCAGTATAGGACTGGCACTGTTCAAAATAACGTAGGGTTTCAACCAGACGTGCACGAATCCGGCTTTTCAGCTCGGCCGCGGCGGCACGGGTAAAGGTGGTCGCCACCACCTGATGGGGTAAATAGGCTTCCAGAAAAATCCGCACAATCAGGCTGGATAAGGTATAGGTCTTGCCGGTGCCAGCCGAAGCTTCAATCCAGTGCAGCCCCTTGAACTGCATGTCGGTAATGGGCTGGAAAGATAGTGGCGAAGAATGTGGAGTAGCGGCCATCATTTACTCCTCAAGCGTCTGCTGGTGCCAGAAAATCGGCTGGTATAAATCATAGGAAAACTGTTCACAGGCATGCGCCAATAATAAACTGGCATCCTGCTCCTGCAAAATAAACTGCCAGTCACGATGATGCTTGCAGGCTTCGTTGTCGGCCACCGAAAAGGCACTAAACTGGCCCGAATCATTCCAGTCCTTATACAAGCCATCCAGATCTTTCAGCTGCATACGCTGTTCGGCATCGGGTTCCCATTCATGCTGCTTGCCTTTTTCCGCCACTTTCAGCAGCAAGGCCGATGGCAGCACCAAAGGCTGGCGCTGGCCATAGTCCCAAGCCTTAAACCAGTGTTCCAGCCACTGTCTGGCCTGATTGGAACTGACTCCTTCACAGCAGACGGTATCATCACTAAATACCACAATCCGCTGATGCTGCTGGCCACCATCGCCCAGATTCAGATAGGCCAGCCAGAGCAGATATTCCAGCCAGAGTGCGGTACGGCGTTTGGCACGCGCACTGGACGCTTCCAGACTAACCCAGCGCTCGGCGCCCTGTTTTGGCAGGGTCAGGCGGATGTGCAAGTCAGGACGCACTTTCCAGACCTGTCGGGTGATAGTCGTTTCACTCGGTGCATAGTGCTGCAAGCGGGCCTGTAGCTGCTGCTGTTCGACCAGACTCATGGTCCAGCTGCCTTCACGAATTTTGCCAATCGGCAGGCGGTCTTGTAACAGCGCCGGATCGGGCGTGTTGTGCTGCTGCTTCAGAAAGTCGCGGATGGTATAACGGCCCAAACCATCCAGCAATAACGGCTCGGCCTGATCGCTGCGCTGTTCCGGACGCAGGTTTTCCACCCCGACACTTTTTAAATACAGCCGCGCCGGGAAAATCATGTCCTGAATCCATTGCTGGCTGTCCAGCACCTGCAAATCCTGGGTCAATAAAGGATAAGGCTGATTGGCCCAGTGACTGCGCTGCCCACCCGGCTGACGAATCTGCTGTGCCACTGCATACCACTGGTCCTGAAAACGGATGATCTCGCTGGATTCAAAACCGAGCGGATCAAACGGCTGTAAACGGTGCACACAGTACAGCTGACGCAACTGCTCCGGCACCTCAATCCCGTCAATACTCACGGTCTGGTTCAGCGCAGACTCGGGCTGCGGCGCGGCAACAATCAGCGCCAGATGCTGAATCAGCTCCTGCAAGATGCTGGACGGATCACGCACCTGCCCGTCATTGACATCAAAGCCGTTATAAAACAGCCAGACCTTGTCCTGCGCCAATAGCAGTGCATCCAAAAATGCACCCTGATCATCTTCCAGACGTGAGCGGTCACCCAGTTGCGGTTTCAGCAACTGCATTAAATCGAATGGCAGCTGCACATTACGATTCGGGAATTTGCCACTGTCCAGATTCAGCATCACCACCAGTTTATACGGCAGCGGACGCAGCTGGCCCAGCTGGCAAAAGGTAATCTGGCCGCTTGGTTCAGCCTGTTCCAGTTGTGCTGCCAGCTGTGCTTCAATTTCTTCCAATATATACGGCAAAGGCAGACTTAAGGCCGCCAGTGCATGCCGGTCCTGCTCATCATAATAGCTGGCCAAAGTCAGCATACGGTATTGCTTTTTAATGATTTTATAGACGTTTTCCAGCGCGGTGACACCAGCTGCGCTAAACTCGTCAATGTCTTGCATTAAGCGTTTTAGCCACTGTTCGGCCCGCGTGTTCTCGCCGCGTTCATGCGCAATCATCCAGTGCCGGCGCTCGGCCAGGTCCTGATAAATCTGGATCAGTTTGGCAATCAGTTCAAAATCGGCCGGCATTACCTCGGCAAAACACAGCGTATCCTGAAACAGGGTATGTTCCGGAATGGCCAGCCCCAGCGCCAGACGATCCAGCGCAAATTTAAAGCTGAAGCGATAATCCTGATCATCGGCGCTTAGGCTGCGCTGCAAATGCTCGGCATCAAAACCGCGTTTAAAACCGGCAGCACTGAGTAGCTCCAGCAGACGCTCCAGCTGGGCAATGTCCAGCTCATAACGCTGCAAACTGGCCGCTAGCCCGAGCCAATCGGCAAATTCATCCAGACTAAAGCGGCCCTGTAACAGACGAATCCGGCCAGCCACGGCGCGCCAGGCATTGCTGACATCCAGCTGGCTGACCCCGGCAATCTGAATTGGCAAATACACGCCGTGCTGGGCCAACCGGCTACTGTCATGTAAGGGATTGCCCAGATCACGCGCACTCGGTGGCGGCGCAAAGACACTGCGGATTAAAGGCTCAAGCTCTTTTAAATTTGGACTTAAAACCAGAATATCGCTTGGCCGGCGTGGCTGCTCTTTTGTGCCTTGCGACAGCCAGTGCAGCAGCTGGTCTTTTAACACTTCCAGCTGACGCAGACTGGAATGGCAGACATGAATCTGGATGGAATCATCATGCTGCTCTAAAGCATATTGATGCGCGGCCGGTTCATTTAAATACAGGATATCGGCCTGCAGCTTGCCCAATAAGCTGGGCTGATAGTCATCAATAAACAGATCGGCCCAGACGCCTTCTTCACCGGAAGATAAGGCAGAGAGTAAGGAGAAATGATCGCGTGCCTGCTTGCCCAGACGGGTCAGCAAGGGATGACGCGACTCACGGTTCTGGGCATTAAAATGCAGGGTAAACTGCTCGAAAAACTGAGCAATCTCGGCGTCATTGGCCTGTGGATGCTGCGCCAGAAAACGCTGTTTCACCCGCGCATCATAACGTGCCTTCCAGTTCGGATCGACACTGTCGGCCCAGTATTCCTGTGAAGGGTTATAATGCAGGATAAAAATTTCAATGTACTGACCTAAACGGCGCAGGAACTGTAACTGCTGCGGCGGCAAGTCCAGCAAGGTAAATACCACCAGCTGTTTCGGTAATTTGCGTAGCGCCTTGCCCGGCTGCTCCGGACTGCCCAGCGCCTGCCAGAACAGCTGGTCAATCTGCTGCATCTGCTCAAAATCTTCATGAAAAACTGCCTGCCACAGCCAGCGCTGCCACGCCTCCAGTTCTTCTGCCTGCTGCAGCATAAAGCCCGACACTTCGCTGTCGGTTTTAAAGAACATCTGCTCCAGATCAAGGGCCTGATCACGGCCCCATTGCATCAGCCAGTTGGTCGGACAGCGGCACTGCTCGCCACAGCCTTTCTGGCAATGCCCACGATAAGTCATATAGTGGCTAAACAGTTTGGATACCTGTTCGGCCACCCAGTACAGCATGCTCTGTTTTTTCAGCTGGCGTTCCAGCGGCTGTTCCAGCCGGTCAGCACTGGCATAAATCCGCTGGATAATCGGAAACAGCGCATGGCTGGTTGCTAGCGGATTCTGTTCCGGCTGAATAAATTCTTTTAGCGCCTGAAATACGCGCCATTTAATGATAATTCGTGGAATATTGGCTTGACGGACCAAGTCTTTCTGATCGTGCAGCACCCATTGATAGGCACTCCACTGGAAACCGCGAATCCGGTGATGAAACTCGGTATTGGCACAGATGCTTTGATGTTCGGCCAGACGTTGGGTTAACCAGGCTTCCACCGCAGGGGACGGCACAATAAAGTGCTGGGTTTTTAATACCTCCAGCGGATGCGCTGCAGGTTTACGGACTGTCTTCAGCATCGCCTCGACCAGTACATCGACACGCTGACTTTGAATGACATGAATCCCCATAACGCTCTACCCTGTTAAACTTTTGCCATGATATCTACAAAACCATAAAGATTCATTACTATACTTTTGCAGTTGCCTATGTCACTTTTAGCTCATGGTTCGATTCAAAAATGCTTTGAAATACGTACCTTAATAGTGCTTCAATAAAAAAATCGATACACCGCTTAAGGTATTTAATATTATGAAAATAGACAAGATTCCCAACTCGATTGACCCCAATTTAAATTTAGAGCAAGTTCGTGCTGACTGTCTGGAGCTGGTCAAAAAACGGGCCTACGTGTCCGCAGGCGCGGCGGTCATTCCGGTTCCATTTTTAGATGTCGTGATTGACGTCGGTATTTTGTCACAACTGATTCCTGAAATTAATGCCCGTTTTGGTCTGTCGCCGGAACAGGTCAGTGTCTATGACCCCGAAACCAAGCAGATTCACTGGCAGGAACTGCGTAAACGCGGCATTGAATTTTCCGGCCTGGTGGTGGCACGTACCGCCGTCAAAAAATCATTGAACAATGTTGCCGCGAAAGTGATCACGAAGCAAGTCACCAAATTTATTCCTTTAGGCGGACAGCTGGTGGCGGCCAGCCTGGGCTATTTTGTCATGAAGAAAGTCGCCGAAGCGCATGTGGAAGAAAGCTATAAGATTGCCAAAGGCATCCAGCAGAAACAGACCCAGGTGGTCAATGGCTAAGCCTTTTTCCTCAATCTGATGCCGGTCCAGTGACCGGCATTTTTATAGCGGATTCATGCCTGTTTGCTGCCGGCTTAATCAGCTTTCAGCTGTTTTAAGATGGTTTTCAGCACTTCAATCCGGGCACTGTTTTTATCATTGGTGGCAATAATATGCCACGGCGCATCCTCGGTGCTGGTATGGGCAAACATATCGGCTGCGGCATTTAAATAATCATCCCAGCGATTCCGGTTCCGCCAGTCTTCCTCGGTAATTTTAAAGCGTTTATGTGCAGTCTGTTCACGCGCTTTAAAACGCTGTTCCTGCTCATCTTTGCTAATCGCCAGCCAGAACTTGATAATCACGGTCTGATGCTCGGTTAAATCCTGTTCAAAGCGGTTAATTTCCGCATACGCACGTTGCCATTCCAGATCACTGGCAAAACCTTCAATCCGTTCCACCAGTACCCGACCATACCAGGAACGGTCAAAAATACAGATTTTTTCTTCTGGTTGCAGCTTGGTCCAAAAACGCCATAAATAAGGCCGGCGTAATTCATATTTTTCCGGTGCGCCAATGGTATAAATTTCGTATTCACGCGGATCCAGCTTTTTCACAATCCGTTTAATTGCGCCGCCTTTGCCGGCTGCATCCATCCCTTCAAACACAATCACCACGTTGCGGTCATCAAAACGCAAGGCATCGGCCACTTTGCGGCTGAGTTTTTTGAGTTCGGCTTTATAGTCGCCCTCATCCAGCGCGGCATTGTCCGGATTGAGCAAGGCCTCAGGAATGGGCGCCTGCTGCCAGCTCTGCTCAACAGTTTTCGGATGCTCCGGGCAATCTTTAAAAGCCTGTAATACATGCTGGGCAAACTGCTGGTCACGCAGCTGCTCATCTTCACCATCAATAATAATCCAGTCATCGGTAAAGCGCTGGCGCAGCTTTTGCAAGGTGTCGTACTGTTTTTTGTTACGCCAGTCGAGGCCATTCATCTTATGCCAGCGCACTTCGCTCGGGTCCATCTCGTTCAGGCGTTTTTGCAGGGTTTTCCAGGACAGGTCAAACCAGATCTTGACCACATCGACCTGGTTGTTTTTTAAATCCTGTTCAAAGGCCCGAAAACGCTGCACATACTCATCAAACAGGCTGTCATCAAAAGGCTTCGAGACATGGGTGGCACTGCTGAGCAGATCGCTATACCAGTTGCCAAACAGAATCATGATCTGCCCTTCGGCCGGAATAAAACGGGCATAGGGCTGCCAGAAACTGGTTTTGAAATCAAACAGGTGTGCGGCATCGGCCTTCACATGCAAATAACGCGGATCGACCCATTCACGCAGCTGTTTCACCGCCTCGCCTTTGCCAGCCAGCTCAATGCCGCTGACCAGAATCACCAGACTTTTGGCATTGCTCTGACCGCGGCTGTCTTTTAGGGCATATTGTGCTTCAATCAGCTCGACAGACAGCTGATCTTCATCCATTAACTGAAATTCTGTTTGCGGGTTCTGCTCGGTCATAGGCACACACTCTTGTTTTATTGTTCCGTTCAGTATAACCAGCCTGCTGGCCGGGCGGCTGATGATTTTGTATAGCGCGTCTGTCTGATTTTGTCTATTTCTAGTGCAAACTGACCCGATGATCCTGAATCTGTCACCAATTTGTCATGGCCTGTGCATCTAACTGGCTTTAGAATGCCGCTTAAGTCAAAACAATTGAGACGCTCCATGTCCAAACTTGCGGTTTTAGATGACCTTTTAGAACTTTATAATCAATTTGAATATCATCGCCAGCCGGAAATTTTCACACGTTTGCAGGAAGTGCAGCTGTGGCAGAAACAGCGCATGCAACGTACCCATGCCCCGCATTTTGCCGAAAAAAATAATGTACTGATGGCCGAATATTTTCTGAACCGTTTATACGGCGGCCCCGATTTTGATGCGCTGGCCGGACAGATTGCACGCCTGACCAAATACGCACATAAAGCAGAAAAACTGATTCCGGAAAATGCCATTAAAACCGGCACCTCCGGGGTGGCCCTGGCCATTTTAGCAGTGCAACTGGATGAACAGGTTGCCATTCAGCTGTTAAAGGATTATCCGGCGCAGACGCCATTGAGCGACGAGATGATGCGCCTGACCTATTTAAAGCTCGATCAGGGCAGCGCGCGTTTAAAACAGCTGGACATGCTGGATGAACTGGGCAAAAGCCTGGACAAATACATGCGCTCCTTTATGGTTTATACAGCCTTTAAAATGTGTAAAGGCGCCGCGCATAAATATAATTTCGATATCATGTACGAGTTTATGCAAGATGGTTTTGTGGCCATGAAACCGCTGAAATCTGCAGAAAAATTTGTCCGCGAATTTACCGCAGTTGAACGCCAGATTATTGACAAAGTGCATCGGGGAGATCCGCAGCCCTTTCAATAAAGCCACATAATTTTTTGCATGTGATGGCCAAAATTTGGTACAAAAACAGCAGTAAAACGAATATGCATTCACGTTCATCAGGATAACAATTCAATTTTCTGTATTTTATTCCTGACAATTGCAGGCCGATGACTGTACAACGCCTAAGAATCTGTCATCATGCTTGCACTGCCACATCAACCCGATTTTCATGTTAGGAGTGACACTATGTCTAATGAAGAGCAAAAGCCTACCCATCCAGAAACGGCAACCAACACAGACAAAGTGAGCCCATTCTTAACCTCGCCATTACCGGAAGGTGCACCACAAGGTCAGCAGCAGTCTCTAGAACAGCGCCTAACCGATACTCCGGTAACGGGCAGCATTCCAAAATACAACCTGCCACGTGGCGCCAATACCGGTAATGTCGGTGCGACCACACATTTTGGCTACCAGACCGTAAACAGCGAAGAAAAAGCCCAGAAAGTGGCGGAAGTATTTCATTCGGTGGCCAGTAAATACGACATCATGAATGACCTGATGTCTTTTGGTATTCACCGTTTATGGAAACGCTTTGCGATTAACATGTCGGGTGTACGTCGTGGCCAGCACGTACTGGATATTGCGGGCGGTACCGGCGACCTGGCCAAAGTTTTTAGCCGTGAAGTTGGTCCAAGCGGCCATGTGGTCCTTTCAGATATTAATGAATCGATGCTGAATGTCGGTCGTGACCGTCTGATTGATGCCGGCTGTACCAATGTCGATTTCGTCCTGGCCAATGCTGAAACACTTGAACCTTTTGATGACAACAGCTTTGACCTGGTGACCATTTCTTTCGGTTTACGTAATGTGACCGATAAAGATGCTGCACTGCAAGCCATGTACCGTGTGCTTAAGCCAGGCGGCCGTTTACTGATCTTGGAATTCTCAAAACCGGTATTTGAACCGTTCTCGAAACTGTACGACCTGTACTCGTTCACTGCACTGCCAATCATGGGCAAACTGGTGGCGAATGATTCTGAAAGCTATAAATATCTGGCGGAATCAATCCGTATGCACCCAGACCAGCGCACCCTGAAAGGCATGATGGAAAATGCCGGCTTCCAGAACTGTGACTACCACAACCTGACCGGTGGTATTGTGGCGGTGCACCGCGGTTTTAAACTCTAATTCCGAAAAGGACACTGCTATGTGGTCGATTCTGGCCTTAGGTGCCGTTGAACGATGCATCCATCATGTCATTAATCTGGATGCGATTACCCGCATCCAGCTGAACCAGCTACAGGGCAAAACCCTGCGCGTGGTGATGGATGCGCCGCAACTGTCGGTAGATGTATTTTTTGATGAAAACAAGGTGCGTCTGGAGCCGACCGTTACCGGACAGGCAACCCAACCGTCTATTTTCGAGCAGCGCCCGTTTGAGCGCGAACAGCAGCTCAGTGAAGCCACCGCCACCTTGCAGGTCAAGAATGTGGTGGAACTGCTGAAACTGCTGCTGGCCGATGATGTCGGCACCATTCCGGTACAAGGCGACTATAAGCTGCTACAGGACATCCAGCGTATTATCGAGCAGGCCGAACCCGATCTGGCCGCGCATCTGTCGCCATGGGTTGGCCCGACACTGGCACATGAGCTGGGTAAAATCCAGCTGGCACCCAAGCAGCTGAAAAAAACCTTGCAAAGCCAGCTGTTTTTCGCCGAAGATGCCCTGAAAGAAGATTCCGGCCTGTTTGCACCGCGCTGGCAAATGGATGATCTGCAACAGGATACCCGCATCCTGAACCAGAATATCGACCGCGTAGAGGCCAAGATTCAACAGCTCCGCAAGCAGCTTGAAGACACTCCAGATTCACACGACTAGGTAAAGAGATTTATGATTCCGCACGTTTCACGTTTAATCGAACTTTGGCGTATTGCTGCGCACTATAGACTCGACACGTTGTTCCCTGCGGAAGAATTACCAGAAAAAGCCCGCCATATTCTGAGTCTGATCCGGATGCATCCGGCGGCCTGGTCCAGTAAGGAACGGAAAAATCCGCTCAAGCTGAAACAGGCCCTGGAAGATATGGGACCGCTGGCGATTAAACTCGGTCAGCTGTTATCGACCCGTCGTGACCTGATTCCACCTGAAGTATTACAGCAGCTGGTCTTGCTGCAGGACCGGGTCAAACCCTTTGGTTCCGATGTCGCGCAAATGCGGATTCAGGAATCCTTAAAGGCCGATGTCAACACCCTGTTCGCGCGTTTTGATGAACAGCCGCTGGCAGCTGCTTCAATTGCCCAGGTGCATACCGCTGCCCTGCACGATGGCCGCGAAGTGGTGGTCAAAGTCACCCGTCCTAATATCCGCCAGCAGATTCTGCAGGATTTTGAAATTCTGCAATGGCTGGGCCATTTTCTGGAAAAACGTCTTGAAGCGGCACGCGCGCTGCATTTATCCGAAATTATTCAGGACTATCGCCAGATTATCCTGAAAGAACTCGATCTGACCTTAGAAGCGGATAACACCCGCCGTATGCGCCATTACTTCACCGGCTCCAGCATGATGTATGTGCCGGAAGTGTATATGGACAGCAAAGATGTGATGGTGGCCGAGCGGATTACCGGGGTACCAATTTCCGATGTGGCCACCTTTGACCGCTTGGGTATGGACCGCGCCGATCTGGCGCAAAAAGGCCTGACCATCTTCTTTACCCAGGTGTTCCGCGACAACTTCTTCCATGCCGACATGCACCCGGGCAATGTGTTTGTAGAAACCATCAATCCGCAAAACCCGCGCTTTATTGCGCTGGACTGCGCGATTATGGGCGAGCTGTCCAAGCACGATCAGATGACCGTAGCGCGCATGTTACTGGCAGTCATGAACAGCGACTTTATGCAGCTGATCCAGATTGTGCATCAGGCCGGCTGGATTCCACCGGGCACCGATCAGGATGCTTTGGCACGTGAAATGCGCCGTACGGTAGGACCGATGGTCTCCAAACCCATGCATGAGCTGGACTTTGCCGGCATTCTGATTGAAGTGATGGATATTGCCCGCCGTTTCCATCTGGAAATTCCTCCACAGTTAATGCTGCTGCTCAAAACGCTGGTGCATGTTGAAGGTCTAGGCACCGATCTGTATCCAGAACTGGACATCTGGAGTCTGGCCAAACCAATCCTCACCGATTGGGTCAAGGCACAAATGAATCCGCAGAAAAACCTGAAAGAGCTGGGACAAAAAATTCCGGACCTACTGTTGGGTGCGCAGGATTTACCGACCTTGATGATCGACAGCTTAAACGGCCTGAAAAACCAGTCGGCCTGGCATGCCAAACAGCTGAATGAACTGCAAAGCATGCGTCTGCAAATGGAACATCAGCAAAAACGCAGCTGGATCTTTGGCAGCGTAATGGCGATTCTGCTGTCGATTGCGATTATTTCACCGTGGTTTGTCTCAGTCATTCTGATTGTGCTGGCCAGTATTCTGGCAGTCTGGCGCGTGGCCAAATAAGGCGAAATGGGCAAGTTTCCTGAATCCTTATATTCCTCCATTATTTAAACCGGTCACATGACCGGTTTTTTTATGGCCTGCAATTGCAGATAACATACCGGATGACTGAGCAGTCAGAGAGTGAACATTCCTGCCCTTGTGAGCCTTGGTCACTGGCCTAAAATACAGACAACTGTTTATTTTTCTGCCTGACTATGATCCAGATTCTGCAAAAACGTCCACCTGCCCTCACCCTTCGTGCCGGTCATCTGGCCCGGCAGCTGATTGCCGAGCAGGGCCTACAACCCGATCAGGTCGATATGATTCCGGGTGCTGCCGGTGGTCCAAAAGGTATTGGTATTCAGGGACTGGATCAGGCCATTTTTGGCGAGTTTTTGCCGCAGTCAGCGCAGCGCCGCACCCTGATTGGTTCTTCAATTGGCAGCTGGCGTTTTGCCAGCATTCTGGCCTGGGGCGCCAAAGCAGGTACCGAACGGCTGGCAGACTTATATACCAATCTGAGCTTTCATAAAAAAATGTCACGGCAGGACGTCAGTCATGTCTGCCGCGATATGCTGTTGAATCTGGTCGATGGCAAGGCACAGCAGCTGGTCGATCATCCGGATTATCATCTGACCGTGCTCTCGGTAAAAGCACAGCACATTTTCCAGAGTGACCGTGCACTGGCCCTACTGGCCTCGGTGGCTGGTATTGTCAGCGGCAATGCACTGGCGCGCAAACACAACCGCCTGTTTATGCAGCGCGTGATCAGCCAGCCAGCTCAAGGCAACCAGTTTCAGGTGCAGGATGATTTCTTTACCCATTATCATGCGCTAACGCCGGACAATGTCACCAGCTGGCTGATGGCTTCGGCCTCAATTCCGGGCGTGATGTCCGCAATTCGGGATATTCCGGAAGCGCCGGGCAGCTACCGCGATGGCGGCCTGATTGACTATCATATTGACCTGCCGTTTCAGAGTCAGGGACTGGTGCTGTATCCGCATTTTACCGATAGCATTACCCCAGGCTGGTTCGACAAAATGCTGAAACACCGCAAGGCCAATCCGGACAATCATGCACGGACCCTGCTGATTTCACCATCAGCCGAATATTTACAGTCTTTACCCCTGGGCCGCCTACCCGACCGCAAAGACTTTAATTTAAAAGGTATGGATCAGGCACAGCGCATTCAGCTGTGGAAACAATGTATTGCGGAAAGTCAGCGTCTGGGCGATGAGTTTTTAGAACTGGTCGAAAAGCAGTGTTTGCCGGAGGTGTTACAGCCGCTTTAAACAGGACGATAAATGAATGTTAGAGTGGTAACATCCTGAGCGAAAATAGGCAAAGATTTTTTCCTGCAAGCCGGTCAGATACCGTACACTATAGCGTTTGCGCACTGGCGTAATCTCGTTTTTCTGAACAAATTTTGGTGACATACTCATGAATAACTTGCAATGGCTCGATGAAGTAAAATTTAACGAACAGGGATTAGTGCCAGCCATTGCACAGCATCATCAAACCGGTCGGGTGTTGATGGTGGCCTGGATGAACCGCGAAGCGCTGGCCTTAACCGCAGAAAAAAATCAGGCGGTGTATTTTTCCCGTTCACGCAACAAACTCTGGCACAAAGGTGAAGAATCCGGTCATTTCCAGACCGTGCATGAAATCCGTCTGGACTGCGATGCCGATGTGATTATCCTGCAAATTGAACAGCATGGCGGCATTGCCTGCCATACTGGCCGTGAATCCTGCTTCTATCGCAAACTGACTCCGAATGGCTGGGAAATTGTTGATGCGCAGCTGAAAGACCCGAATGCGATTTATGGCGAGAAGTCCAGCAATCCGCACACCCTGGCCATGAATGCCTCCACTGCGCAATCTGAACAGGTCGAAATTCTGAGCTATTTAGGCAAAATGATGGCTGAACGTAAAGCCGCCGATCCGGATTCTTCGTATGTGGCCAAGCTGTATCACAAAGGCCTGAACAAGATTCTGGAAAAAGTTGGTGAAGAAAGCGTAGAAACTATTCTGGCAGCCAAGGAATATCAGGCTGCAGCTTATGAAGACAATAAAAATGACCTGATCTATGAAGTGGCTGACTTATGGTTCCACAGTCTGGTCATGCTCGGCTATTTCAATCTGGACCCGCAACTGATTCTGAATGAACTGGCACGCCGTCAGGGCTTATCTGGTCTGGTGGAAAAAGCCAACCGTACTCAGGCTTAAGCTGTCGCCCTGTGTCTGAGCTGAAGAAACCGACCGCCACCTATGAGCAGGCCACTGCCATTGATAACGCACGTCTGGGTAAATCCTTCAAGGTGATTGCCTATGCCGGCACAGGGAAAACCACCACCTTGCAGATGATCAGTGAAGCCATGCCGGAGCGGCGTGGCATGTATCTGGCCTTTAACAAATCCATTGCCGCAGAAGCGCAACACAAGTTTCATCGCAATGTCGATTGTCGCACCTTTCACTCGCTGGCCTTTCGTAGTGTTCCACGTGGAGTCACCGACAAACTGCGCCTGCCGCGCCTGAGTCCGAGTTTTATTGCCAAGGAATATCGTCTCGAGCCAATTACCCTGCGCCGGATGATGGGTGGCCGCTATGAAAAATATGTGCTGATGCCTTCACGGCTGGCCAGTCTGGTGGCCAATGCCGTTGGCTATTTCTGCTCGACCAGCTCGCAATATCCGGCACCACGGCATATTCAGGCACCGAACTGGCTGCACCCTGATGATGCCGAGCTGCTGCAAAAACATTTGTATCCGGCAGTGGAACGGCGCTGGCTGGAATCAATTGATCCGAACCATCAGGCCGGAATCGGTCATGATATTTACCTGAAACTGTGGGCGCTGTCGGAACCGAATATTCCGGCCGATTATGTGCTGTTTGATGAAGCGCAAGATGCCGACCCGCTAATGCTGGGGATTCTGCTCAAACAACGCAACACCCAGGTGATTTATGTGGGCGATGCCCATCAGCAAATTTATGCCTGGCGCGGTGCCATCAACGCCATGCAGCAACTGCCTTTGCCGGAGTCGCGCTTAACCACCTCATTCCGTTTTGGTCCGGACATCGCCATGACCGCCAATGCCATTCTCGGCGGCTTAAATGAAACCGTGCCGCTGCTCGGCAACCCGGATTTACATTCCAAAGTGGTGAACAAGCCGCATACCAAACAGCGCGATGCGATTTTATGCCGCACCAATGCCCGGGCGATGGAATTGCTGCTGGCCGGTCTGGTACATGGTGACAAGGTCAGCCTGCAGGCCGACCATGTCAAACTGAACCGTTTTGTCGATGCTGCCAGTATGCTGAAACAGGGCCGCCGCGTCACCGATGTGCCGGAACTGGCCTGGTTTAACTCCTGGCACGATGTACATGAATATTGCGAAACCAATGAAGGCAGCGACATTAAGCCGCTGGTAAAACTGGTGGATGATCATGGTACCGATCCGCTGAAAAAGGCGCTGGCCAAAATCACCCCGATTGGTCAGGCGGACTATATTATTTCAACCGCGCACAAAGCCAAAGGGCTGGAATGGGACCGCGTGCATCTGGAAGATGACTATCAGTTCAAGGTCAATGAACGCGATCATAAAATTAGTGATGAAGAGTTACGATTACTGTACGTGGCCTGCACACGTGCTAAAGTAAGCTTAAATATCCATCATATTTACGATCTGGTGCAACAGCTGAAACAGCAGATGCCGGTGTCCTTGCGTAAGGCGGTGGGTTAAAGCATGCAGGTGACCCATGAAAATTCAGTCTGTCCAGTTCAAGCACATCACCCACTTTACCGACCTTCAGCTACAACTGCATCCGCAGCAACAGCCTGTGGCCTTAATTCTGGGCAATCAGAGTTCCGGTAAAACCTCGCTACTGCGCTTCACCTATCAGGCACTGACCTGGTTTGCTGCCCGCTATAAAGATTTACGCACCTCCGGACTGGTCATGCTTGATCAGGACATTATGCACACCCGGCTGCAGTCCAAAATTGATCTGTGCGTGTGTTTTCCCAAAGACATTGGCAGCCTGCCGGAAAGCAGCGATGCCCAGCAGCAGGACCGTCAGTGCTGCGACTGGCAGCTGTACAAAACCCTGAACAGCAACGGCGTCGGGGTCAGCAAGGCTGAAACCCAGAAACTGGAAAAAATGGTCAGCCTGTACCAGCAGGCGGTAAAACAGGACCCGCTACAAGGCTTGCCATTAATTGCCTATTACCCGGCCGAACGTTTTGTCAATGAAGTCAATCTGCTAAGTAAAAACAATCCGCTGATTTTTCAGGCCGCACATGCCTATGAAATTTCGGCCATCCCCTTCACCACCTTTACACGCTTCTTTGAGTGGTTCCGGGAAATTTCCGATATTGAAAACGCCCAGAGCGCCCAGCTGATTGAACAGTTATTACATCCGCAGCATCCCGACGCAGAACCTCCACGGCGTGACAAACTGATGCAGGCACATGCCCAGATGCACGCGCCAAGTCTGCAGGCCCTGCGCGATGCACTACAGATTGTACTGCCAGAACTGAGCCAGATTTATCTACAATATCATCCAAAACTGCAATTAATGGTCACCTATCAGGGCAAAACTCAGCTGTATCAGCAGCTGTCCAACAGTATCCGCAACTGGATTGCACTGGTCGGAGATATTGTGCGGCGTTTATGTCTGCTCAATCCCTATAGTCTGTATCCAACTCTAGAAGGCGACGGCATTCTGCTGATTGATCAGGTCGATCATCAGCTTGATCAGGATATGGCCTCGGTAATTCTGGCGCGTTTGCATCAGGCTTTTCCGGCACTGCAGATTATTGCCACCGGTAACCGCACGGCACTCTTGGAAAATGCCGAAGACTATCAATGTTTAAGGCTGGATCAGCAGCAATTGCATCCAATTCATCTGCAACCGGTGCAGGAACAGCTGGACGCTATTTATGCCCAGTTTATGCAGACTGAAGCCAGCAGCAGCGATGAAAGCCTGAGTGAAGCGGTACAGGAGCCCACCAGCGTAGATGACATCTATCAGCAGATTCAGCAGCAACTGAGTGCCGAACAGCAGGAAGCCTTGCTGAAACGGCTGCAAAATGATGATGACACCTCGACCCCGCATCCGTTGCCTTAAATACGGCTTTGAATAGAGGGGAATATCGGAAAATCAGCCGAAAAAATCCGGTCTGATCTAACAATTTCATCCTGAAAAAAGTTCGGCGGCGTATAATGTCTGCCGTGTGCGCAAAAACAAATTGATGTTGTTTTATTCATGTAATAAAATCAATCAGATTTATATTTTTATAGTAAAATCCGATTTTCTATAAGTTTCTCAAGTTGCGCAACACAACTTGTTTATTTAGACATAATTCTATTTTTCGGCTTTCAAGATTGAGTATTTTGGACTGCTCCTTGCATTCCTGTAATCCTTGAAAGATAAGATTCACCCTTAGGTTTTGAACCTATCAAGACAATGGATACGAGTGTGCTATCGATTATTATATTGCTACCGCTGGTACTTGGCACAACCCTTGTCTCGTGGCTGAAGCAATTCTCGCGCGGGGTAACGGCTTTAGGGGCGATAGGAGTCAGTTTAAGCAGTCTGATCCTGTTACTGACTCAAGCAAAGGATGTCTTTAATGGCGCCACCATCATTCAGTCATGGTCGTGGCTACCCCAGTTAGGGATTGATTTAAGCTTTCGCCTGGATGCTTTAGGTTTATTATTTTCTTTGCTGATTACCGGTATCGGTACCCTCATCTTTATTTATGCTTATTATTATTTAAGCCCCAAAAACTCCCTCAGCAAACTGTATCTCCTGCTCATGCTGTTTATGGCAGCCATGCTCGGGATTTCATTGTCAAATAACCTGATTATCCTGCTGGTGTTCTGGGAACTGACCAGTATTTCCTCCTTCCTGCTGGTGGGTTACTGGAGCAATTACGAAGCGGCTCAACGCGGCTCACGTATGGCCCTGACCATTACCGGCATGGGTGGCTTGGCTATGCTCGGTGGTTTTGTCCTGCTCGGACAGATCACCGGCACCTATGAGCTAGACCAGATTCTGACCATGACCGATCAGATTCAAAGCCATGCGCTGTTTGTACCCAGTTTATTGCTGATTTTACTCGGCGCCTTTACCAAAAGTGCCCAGTTCCCGTTCCATTTCTGGTTGCCGAATGCCATGGCGGCACCAACGCCGGTATCGGCCTATCTGCACTCCGCGACCATGGTGAAAGCCGGGATTTTCCTACTGGCACGTCTGCTGCCAATTTTTGCCGGCGCAGCGCTGTACCATAATCTGGTGACCTTTGTTGGTCTGTTTACCCTGTGTATCGCGGCTTTCTTTGCCATTTTCAAAGAAGATCTGAAAGGTCTGCTGGCCTATTCCACCATCAGCCATTTGGGCCTGATTGTCTGCCTGCTCGGGATTGGTTCTCCGCTGGCCGTGGCTGCAGCCATTTTCCATATTATCAACCACGCCACCTTTAAAGCGGCGCTGTTCATGATTGCCGGGATTATTGACCATGAATCCGGCACCCGTGATTTACGCAAACTGAGTGGCTTATGGCAGCTGTTACCGTTTACCGGTACGCTGACCATGATTACGGCTGCGTCGATGGCAGGTGTGCCTCTGTTCAACGGCTTCCTGTCCAAAGAAATGTTCTTTACCGAACTGCTGGCCAATTTAAGCGGACCGGTGGTGGTGATCTCGGCAATTGTCGCGACACTGGCCGGTATTTTTGCCGTGGCCTATTCGGTGCGCTTAGTGCATGGCGTGTTCTTCGATGGCCCGATTGGCAAAGACGTACCCAATAAAGATGCACATGAACCGCCAATGGGCATGCGCGCACCGGCCCTGATTCTGGCGATTTTATGTATTGCTGTCGGCCTGTTCCCTGCCCTGCTGGTTGAGCATCTGGTCAATAGCACCACCCGTGCCAGTACCCAGCTGATGAATTTTGAAGGCACCCATCTGGCCATCTGGCACGGCTTTAACCTGCCATTGCTAATGAGTGTGATTGCGCTGGTGGGCGGTCTGGTGATGTATTTTGCCCTGGCCAAAGGCGGCCGTATCCGCGAGATTGATCTTGATCCGGCATTGGGCCGCTTACAGGGACGGGTGTTATTTGACCTGTTCTTAAAAGGCCTATTGCTGAACTCGCGCCGCTTTAAACGCCTGACCGAAAACGGCTCCCTACAAAGTTATCTGTTCTGGATTCTGGTGTTTACCATTGCACTGGTGTCGGTGCCGCTGCTGAATCAGGGGATTGGTACCGGTACGCGTGAGCTGACCCAGGCACCTGCAATTGCCATTGTCTTGTGGCTGCTGTTATTCAGTGCCTGCTGGATGATGCTGTGGTTCCATCATGAACGGATTAAAGCTGTCCTGATCAGTGGCGCCGTCGGTCTGGTGGTAACCATGATCTTTGTAACCCTGTCGGCTCCGGATCTGGCTCAAACCCAGATTACCGTCGATGTGGTGACCACCGTCTTGTTACTGATGAGCCTGTCACTGCTGCCACAATTAACCCCGTATGAATCAAGCAGCACCCGCCGCTGGCGCGATGCCGGAATTGCAATTCTGGCCGGTGCTGGCATCAGCTGGCTGGCCTGGTTAATCATGACCCGTGATCACAACTCGATTTCATGGTTCTTTAACCAGCAGTCGATTCCACTGGGCGGCGGTACCAACGTGGTCAACGTGATTCTGGTCGACTTCCGTGGTTTCGATACCTTCGGCGAAATTACCGTACTCGGTATTGCTGCCATTGGCGCCCTCTGCCTGATGGATGGGATGCGTGCCCACGGCACCACCATGACGCAGGGCCTGACCTATCGTTTTAACCCATCTCCACTGATGCTGCGCATGACCGCTTCCTGGATTTTACCGGTGGCCTTAGTGGTCAGCCTGTATATTTTCCTGCGCGGGCACAATCTGCCAGGCGGTGGCTTTATTGCCGGACTGGTCACATCAATGGCACTGATCATTCAGTACATTGCCATTGGTCAGGACCAAACCGAGCAAATGCTGAAAGCCAAATCCGGACGTTTATATGAAATCTGGATTGGTTCCGGTCTGACCATTGCCGGCCTGACCGGGATTGCAGCCTGGTTCTGGGGCCGTCCATTCCTGACCAGTGCACATATTTATGTCAATCCGCCGGTGATTGGTGAACTGCATTTGGCTTCAGCGGCACTGTTTGATGTTGGAGTTTACGTTACCGTTGTCGGGGCAACCATGTTGCTGATTTCCGTGCTGGGCGACTCGCGTCACTCCAGTATGTCTGGTCCAATTCCTCGGGGGTAAGCATGATTAGTATCGAATTTTTAGTCGCAACCTCTGTAGGTTTACTGGTCGCCACCGGCGTGTACCTGATCTTAAGGGCACGTACCTTTCCGGTGGTACTGGGCCTGGCCATGATTGGTTATGCAGTCAATATTTTCCTGTTCGCCATGGGCCGGATTCAGCTGAATGCACCGGCCATTTTAACCACGGCAGCACAATCCACCGACCCTTTACCGCAAGCACTGGTGCTGACTGCTATTGTAATTGGCTTTGCCACCACCGCCTTTGTGGTGCAACTGGCCTTACGCAGCCGTTATGAATCGGGAACCGACCATGTGGATGCCAAAGATGATCCTGCTTTACTTGACCCACGTGAGGATGAGCCATAATGCATGACTTTATCCAATTCTGGGCGCAACACACTCCTATTCTCAGCATCCTGCTGCCGGCTTTTACCGGTTTTATTCTGGTGCTGCTGGGCAACCCGGGTTCGGGTTCGCTGTCGTATGACTGGCGCCAGCCGTGGCGTCGTGGCATCAGCCTGATTTCCACTATTCTCGGACTGGGCTTGGCGATCAGCTATCTGATGCTGGCCAAAACCGGCCAGATTACCGTCTACAACCTGTCCGAATGGTCAGCTCCATTCGGGATTGTACTGGTACTGGATCAGCTGTCTGCGCTAATGCTGGTGCTGACTTACGGTCTGGCCTTGCCAGTGCTGTGGTTCGCCTGCCAGCAATGGGATGAACGTGGCCGCTACTTCCATGCCATGTTCCATTTCCTGATGATGGGCTTGTGCGGGGCTTTCCTCACCGGCGATTTATTTAACCTGTTCGTATTTTTTGAAGTGCTACTGCTGGCTTCATATGTACTCTTGCTGCACAGTCAGGGCAAACCGCGCTTTCAGCTTGGGGTGCATTATGTCACCATCAACCTGCTGGCTTCAGCACTGTTCCTGATTGGTCTGGGCATGATTTACGGCAGTGTTGGCAGCCTTAACATGGCCGATGTGGCGCGTTTAATACCGACGCTGGCAGAAGATCAGCATCGTCTGGCGGTGGTCGGCGGCTTGATCCTGTTTATTGTGTTCGGGATTAAAGCGGCGATGCTGCCGGTCGGCTTCTGGTTACCGAAAACCTATGCCGTAGCAGCTACCCCTGTGGCGGCGATTTTTACCATTATGACTAAGGTCGGGATTTATGCGATTTTAAGGGTCAATGGGACGGTCTTTGATGATGAACTGAGCCAGAAAATTCTCAGCAACTGGTTATTGCCAATTGGCCTGATTACCTCACTGTATGGCGTCATTGGCGCGATTGGGGCAGAACGCTTACGTCGTTTTGTCGGCTTTATGATGCTGTCGTCGGTTGGGACCATCCTGATTGCGATTGCCCTGTTTAGCACCCAGGCCTGGACGGCAGCGCTGTATTACTTGGTACACAGTACCTTAATTGCCGCTGCCTTCTATCTGTTCTGCGGCTGGGTCACGGCGCAGCGCGGTGAATTTAAGGATCACTTTAATATCGCCCCGCAAATGAAACAGCATAAAGTGATGTCAATTACCTATCTGCTGATTGCACTGATGATTGCCGGCCTGCCGCCTTTTAGTGGCTTCCTCGGTAAAGTATTCTTGTTACAGGCCACGGCTGATGCGCCTTATCAGGGCATTATTATTGCCGTGGTGCTGCTAGTTGGTTTACTCAGTATTCTGGCCCTGACCCGGGTTGGCTTTATCCTGTTCTGGCGCGCATCGCGTCCGGAAGATGATCCGGACAATGACGCCTATCACAGCTACCAGGCCCTGCCAGCCAAGGCCCCGAAAGGCAATGATAAGGCCATTTACCTGTTATTGGCAGCACTGGTGGCTTATGTGGTTTTTGCTAATCCAATCCAGCGTTATGCCTTTAGCACGGCCCAGCAAATGCAGAACAACCGTCTGTATGAAATGGCGGTGTTAAAGCAGGATGAAACCGGCCAGGTGATTAGCGTCCAGCCTTATGATCCAAACTATTTGCCAGAAACCAAATACAGTGGTGAAAAACCGGACCCGAATGCCAAGCTGATTCCGTATGTAATCAGTCCAAATACACTGGAAGGTGAGCATATTTCGGACTATAAACAACGTCAGATCAATCAGCAGATTGAGCAGGACGCCGCAAGCAACGACCTGCCACAACTTAAACCTATGGAGCCATAACTATGCAAAAGACATCGTTTTGGGATATCTGGCTGCCACATCCCTTTGTTTCGGTGATTGTGGCCATTAGCTGGTTGTTACTGGCACATAGTGTTTCTGCCGGCAATCTGCTGATGGCATTGATCCTGAGTATCCTGATTCCACTGATGGTCAAACCGTTTATTGCCCGCACCCCGAATATCCACTGGGTGCCAGCCTTTAAACTGTTCTGGGTGGTGGTCTGGGATATTATCCTGTCCAATATCCGCGTCGCCAAACAGGTGCTGGGACCCACCGATGCGCTGCATCCGAAATGGTTCCGTGTACCGCTGGAGACCGAGCATGAACAGGTCAACACCTTGCTGGCGATGATCATTACCACCACGCCAGGGACGGTCACGGCCGGTATTGACCAGGACCGCGGCGATATTCTGGTGCATGCCTTAAGTACCGATGATGAAGAAGCTGAAATTGCCCTGATCAAGAGCCGTTATGAACAGCCGCTGATTGAAATCTTTAACGTCAAGACAGGAGTGGCCTCATGATGATATTGCCTTATGCGATTGGCATCTGCCTGATTGCCATTGCCGGCTCGATGTTTATGTGCCTGATTCGTCTGATTATGGGACCGTCAATTGTCGACCGTCTGCTGGCGCTAGATACCCTGTTCTTAAATGCGACCTGCCTGATTGTAGTACTGGGTATTTACTGGACCAGCACTTCACTGTTTGAAGGTGCATTACTGGTGGCGATGCTGGGCTTTGTTTCAACCGCTGCCCTGGCCCGTTACTTCACCTCTGGCCACGTGATTGATTAGGAGAACAGCATGCAACTGATGATGGAAATCCTGGTCTCCATTTTCCTGTTAATCGGCACCTTCTTTATGCTGGTCGGCGGAATTGGCATGATTCGTCTGCCGGACCTGTTTATGCGCCTGCATGCCCCGACCAAGTCCAGTACCTTAGGTCTGGGCAGCTTCCTGATTGCTGCCATTATTTATTCAGCTTATCTGGGTCGCTTTGGTTTTGCCGAAGTGCTGATTACCCTGTTTGCCTTTATTACCGCGCCGGTATCGGCCAACCTGATGGCACAGGCAGCCCTGCATTTACGTCTGCGCTCGATGAGTGGTGAAGTCCCAGAAACCCTGGAACGTCCGCTACCATGGCAGCGTAGCCGTCACCGCGCCTTTACAGATCGTGAACCACTGGGCAGAATCAAACCCTCTAAAGACGAATAAGTCTTCGCGTCATCTTCTAAAAAAACCTGACCCGGATTGTTCCTGGTCAGGTTTTTTATGTGCTGTCTCAACCGCCCTGCCCTTGCCTGATTGCAATCTTAAAGGGCTTGTATCCGCTGAGAAATAGCAAGTCAAGCAATTATGAAGGACATAAAAAAGCCACCCGAAGGTGGCTTTTTTGCATAGACCTGCTGGCCTACTTATTCTTCATCTTTTTTTGCATCGGCAGCTGGTAAATCTTTTACTGCTTCTGCAATCAGACCAAACATATAGTTACCGTAGGCATTGGTTTTATCGTAATGGAAACGCAAACGCGGCGTAATCCGGGTCTTGATCCGACGGCTCAGCTCATGGCGCAGGAAACCGGAGGCTTTGTTAAGCACATCCAGGGTTTCCTTGTTTGCCGCTTCACTTTGCTCATCGCCAAGTTCACGACCCATTACGGTCACATACACTTCGGCATAGCCTAAATCTGGGCTGACTTTCACCGCCGAGATGGTCACCAGACCACCCAGACGTGGATCTTTCAGCTCCTGGCGGATCAGGTCGGACAACTCGCGTTGTACCGTATCTGCCATTCGCTTAAGACGCTGACTACCCGCCATTAAAGACTCCGTTTAATTAGTTGGACATCGTACACTTCAATCTTGTCTTGTACTTTGATGTCTTTATAGCCTTTGACTGCAAGACCACATTCCATACCGGCACGGACTTCTTCCACCACGTCTTTATAACGACGCAGAGATTCAAGTTCACCCTGGAACACCACCACATCATCACGTAATACGCGAATCGGCTTGTTACGGTGTAAAGTACCTTCCAGTACCATACAGCCTGCTGCTGCACCGAACTTGCTTGAGTGGAATACTTCACGGACTTCAGCCACACCCAGAATCGTTTCACGGTGTTCTGGTGCCAGTTTGCCGCTCATCGCATCTTTCACGTCATCAATCAATTGATAGATGATCGAGTAGTAACGGATGTCGATACCGTCAGCATCGGCTTTTTGACGTGCAGTATTGTCGGCACGAACGTTAAAGCCCAGCAGTACCGCTTCTGAAGATTCAGCCAGCGTTACGTCAGATTCAGTGATCGCACCGACACCTGAACCAATCACACGGACTTTCACTTCATCCGTTGAAAGCTCGGCCAGTGCCACGTGCAATGCTTCCAGCGTACCACGTACGTCAGTTTTCAGTACCACGTTCACAATCGGCACATCTTTCTTGCCCATAGACGCCATGATGTTCTCAAGACGCATTGCAGACTGACGCTCAAGACGTTTCTGACGTTCACGATCCATACGCGCATCAGCAACTTCACGCGCTTTCTTCTCGTCATTGACCACCAGTACTTCATCACCCGCCATTGGCGCTTCTGGCAGACCCAGAATTTCCACTGGAATTGATGGACCAGCAGACTTGATGCGTTTACCGTTTTCATCGGTCATGGCACGTACACGGCCATAAGATGAACCGGCAAGTACCAAGTCACCCACTTTCAGGGTACCGTTTTGAACCAGAATCGAGGTCACTGCACCACGGCCTTTATCAACACGTGCTTCAATCACCACACCTTGTGCTGCACCTTCTTCAGAGGCTTTCAATTCCATCATTTCTGCTTGAATTGAAATCAGGTCAAGTAATTCGTCAATGCCGGCACCGGTATGCGCGGAAACTTTGGCGACTGGAACATCACCGCCCCATTCTTCAGGCACGATTTCCTTGGTGGTTAATTCGTTCAGTACGCGGTCTGGATCAGCTGAATCTTTGTCCATCTTGTTGATGGCAACAATGATTGGCGTACCCGCTGCACGCGCATGGTCAATCGCTTCTGCAGTTTGTGGCATCACGCCATCATCTGCTGCAACCACCAACACCACGATATCAGTCGCTTTGGCACCACGTGAACGCATCGCGGTAAACGCGGCGTGACCCGGAGTATCCAGGAAGGTGATGATACCTTTGTCTGTTGTCACATGGTAAGCACCGATATGCTGGGTAATACCACCGGCTTCGCCTTGTGCCACTTTAGCACGGCGGATACGGTCAAGAAGCGAGGTTTTACCATGGTCAACGTGACCCATGATGGTAACAACAGGTGGACGCGTAGTTTGCTCACCACGTGCTTCTTCAGCCGCTTCCAGCAGGTTGTCTTCTGCCGCAGTTTCAGACACCAGCACCGGATTGTGGCCCATTTCTTCAACCACAAGCACCGCAGTATCCTGATCAATGGCCTGGTTTTGTGTGACCAGCTCACCCATCTTCATCAGGGTCTTGATTACTTCACGTACTTTAATTGCCATTTTCGCAGCCAAGTCAGCCACAATAATGGTTTCACCAATTTCTACATCATAAACCTGTTTTTTCACCGGTTTTTCAAAGCCATGCTTGTTGGCCTGACTGGTTTTTAAACCACGTTTATGCGAGTTGTCACGGAATGACTGTTCTTCACCACGACGGCCGCCTTTCTTCTGGCCACGGGTATCTTTGGTTCCGCCACCACGTTTGATTTCACGGTCTTCTTTGGCAAATGAATCTTCATACGCCTGACCCACCAGACCTGCGGCCAATGGTGAATCATCAATTACGCGAATGGTCGGTGCAGCATCATCAGATGAATACTTCGATGCCATTTTACGCATTTGCTCAAGGGTACGTTGCTGCGCTTCTTCAGCTGCCTTACGACGTGCAGCTTCTTCAGTCGCTTTCAACTGTGCTGCCTGTTCTTCACGGGCGCGTTTTTGCTCAGGCGTTTCAACCACTTTAACCTGGGCTTTCACCACTGGCTTGTTGGTTGATTTACGCTTCACCACCACAGCGGCTTTAGAAGTTTCCTGTTTGGCGGTTTCCTGTTTCGCAGCAGCACGCATTGCTTCTAAGGCCTGTTTGGCTTTAGATTCGCCTTTGCTGGCAGCTTCTGGCGCAGCTTTTGGCTTCGCCGGTTCACGGGCTTGCTGTTCAGCTGCTTTGGCTTCTGCTTCAGCCTGTGCTTTGGCCAAAGCTTCTGCTTTGATTTGCTCAGGGTCTGGCTTGACAAATGTATGCTTCTTGCGCACTTCTACATTAATTGTTTTCGCCTTACCTGACGTACTTGCCACTTTAGCAGTACTGGTAGTTTTACGTTTCAACGTGATTTGTCCTGCATTACCCGCATCTTGACCATGTACTTTTTTCAAGTGGGTCACGAGGGTATCTTGTTGTTCAGTGGAAATAATGTCGTCAGCTTTACGTTGCGGTAAACCTGCATCACGAACCTGCTCCAGGAGTTTCTCAACTGGACGTCCTACGCTGAGCGCTAACTCTTTAATCGTCTTGTCCGTCATACATTACCTCCTAGTTAAACCATGATTCGCGTGCTTTCATAATGAGTTGACCCGCTTTGTCAGCACCTAGACCTTCAATATCTGCGATATCGTCGGTGGCCTGGTCTGCCAAGTCATCAACGGTCACTACACCACGAGCAGCAAGCGCATAGGCGATCTCTTGTGTCATCCCTTCCATTGCCAGAAGTTCGTCACTCGGATCCTGAATATTTTCTTGCTGTTTTAACGCATCTGCCAAAGCCACTTCTTTGGCACGACTTTGCAATAATTCAACCAGCTCGGCATCAAGCTCAATTTCATCAAATGTTTCTGCTGGTACATAGGCAATCTCTTCCAGTGAAGTGAAGCCCATTTCAACCAGTGCCATCGCCAGGTCTTCTGCAATGTCCAAACGCGATACAAACATATCCAGATATTGCTGCGCTTCATTTTGCTGACGCGCGTAATATTCTTCTTCCAGCATCATGTCCAGTTTATAACCGGTCAGTTCAGATGCCAGACGTACGTTTTGACCTTGTGAACCAATGGCACGGGCCAATTGATCGCTGGTGGCAAAAATAATGTCAGCAGTACGTGCATCTTCATCAATCACGATACTCGATACATCAGCCGGCTCTAAAGCGCTGGCAATGTACTGTGCCGGATCATCTGACCACACCACCACATCAATACGTTCACCATTAAGTTCCTGCTGGACTGCCTGGATACGCGTACCACGCATACCAATACATGCACCAACCGGATCAATACGATGATCGTTGGTTTTCACTGCAATCTTAGCACGAACGCCTGGTTGACGCGCAGCCGCCTTGATTTCAATGATTTCTTCAGAAATTTCAGGAATTTCTTTTTTCATTAACGCCATCAGCATTTCAGGTTTTGCACGTGACAATAATAATTGCGCACCACGACCTTCACGGTTGACGTTAAATAAAATGGCATTCACGCGCTGTTTTGGACGCAGAATTTCCTTTGGAATCATTTCTTCACGTGCCAGATACGCTTCGGCATTGTCACCTAAATCAATGATAAAGCCATCTTTGGTCTGCTTTTTCACTTCACCGTAAATCAGCTCGCCCACTTTGGCTTCATAAGCATCGGCAACGAGTGCACGTTCTGCTTCACGAATTTTCTGAACAATTACCTGTTTGGCAATTTGCGCCGCAATACGACCGAAATCAATTGATTCCACTTCAAGTTCGCGAATGTCACCAATTGACCACTGCGCCGGATCGACATCAGAAATCGCATCCTGACATGCTGGCATTTCATGATCTTCATCCGCCACCACTTCCCATTGACGGAAAGTACGGTAGTCACCTGTTTTACGGTCGATTTCTACACGTAAACGTGCTTCTTCCGCATTTGTGCCTTCGTAAAATTTCTTTTTCGTCGCAGCAACAAGAGCCTGCTCTAGCGCCTCAAAGATTGCTTCACGACTTACACCTTTTTCGTTACTAACCGTTTCAACGACGGTAAGAATTTCGCGTGCCATAAGTCACCTATTTTAGATTCTTATTTATTGAATTAATCTTGATAAACCAGATTGGCCTTATCGATATTATGGCTGTCAATTTCCAGCACTTGCTGTTTTTCAACTTCAACCTGAATGGTTTCATTTTCAAGGTCAACTGCCACCAGTTTCGCCTGGAATTTACGACGGTTTTCTACCGCGCTAATCAAACGCAAGGCAATGGTCTGGCCAATATAGGCAGGAAGCTGTTCCAGCTGGAAAAACGGACGATCCCAACCTGGTGAAGACACTTCGAGTGCATATTCACCTGAGATCGGATCATGAACGTCCAAAATGGCGCCCACTTGCTGAGTCACGCGCACACAATCCTGTACGCCTACACCACGACCCTGCTCGAGTTCACCGTCTTCATTCAGGACCGGTGCGGCATTTTCATCAACCGCTTTGTCGATATAAATACGCAATAGTGAGCGTTTACCTTGTGGCAGGAATTCAATTCCCCACAAATCTACATCACAGGCTGCAACTGCGGGTGCAATCAAGTCCTGGAGTGCCTGGGTTTTATTTGATAGCTTCATTTACTCTCGTCATATGGGTGCGATTCAATGGCCTGATCTGACCACTACAGTCTCATTCAAGCTATAGTAGTAGTGAAACATGACACTTGAGTTTATGCCGTATCCGGCTCATATCGACACTACACGATAGCCAATAAAAAAGGGCGTAAATCGCCCCTATTATTACACAGAAAAACCAATGTCCACTGTGCAAAAAGGCCCACCTTGTTGTGAGCCTCTTAAGAAACTTGGTAGCGGGAGCTGGATTTGAACCAACGACCTTCGGGTTATGAGCCCGACGAGCTACCAGACTGCTCCATCCCGCATCAACGTGCAAAAATTATATACAAAATATGCGCAATTTTCAATGAAAATCGTATGTCCTGTATATGGCGTTATTTATCGCTGAAGAATGAGTAACAAGCGTCAGATTCAACCAACATGAAATATATTACTCAACCATTAAAAATGGTAGCGGGAGCTGGATTTGAACCAACGACCTTCGGGTTATGAGCCCGACGAGCTACCAGACTGCTCCATCCCGCATCAGCGTACAAATAACTCTTCTCAGCTCAAGAAACTTAAGCCGCCTTTTTAAAGTTTGCATCTTTAAAAAGGATTGATTGGTAGCGGGAGCTGGATTTGAACCAACGACCTTCGGGTTATGAGCCCGACGAGCTACCAGACTGCTCCATCCCGCATCAACAGAAGTTTTGCTGCATACACCAAACTTATGTTCTGGATTATAAGTTTGGTGCGGAAGGGGGGACTTGAACCCCCACGCCCGAAAGCACTACCACCTCAAGGTAGCGTGTCTACCAATTCCACCACCACCGCAGCTGTGACGCATTCTAGTCGCATCACCGCGAAAAATAAAGGCCTAATTGCAATTATTCGCCAGTTTGAGGTGTAGTTGGTGAAGAATCAGGCAATGTTGCCGGCGCGGTTGTGGTCGCCGGAATTGATTTTAAACTGTAGGCATCGGTGGTTTGCTGTTTGGCAAATACCGCCAGGGTCAGACTGGTGATAAAGAACAAAGCCGTTAAAATTCCAGTCAAACGGGTCATAAAATTACCCGAACCAGAGGCACCAAATACGGTCGCCGCACCGCCGCCACCAAAAGAAGCACCAGCATCTGCCCCTTTGCCGTGCTGAACTAGAATCAGCACAATCATCAAGACGGCTAAAATAATATGTACTACCAGCACAAAAGTTTGCATGCTGAACTCCTAATTATTGTGTATTGGCAAAGGCCTGCGCAATTTGATGGAACGATGCCGCATTTAAAGAAGCACCGCCGACCAGCGCGCCATTAATATCTGGGCAGGCTGCTAACTCTACTGCATTTTCCGGCTTAACACTACCACCGTACAGAATAGCCATTTGCGGACCATAGCTGGTCAGCTGGGTCAGACCTTCACGAATTTTGGCATGCATGGCCTGCGCATCTTCAGGCGAAGCGGTTTTACCAGTACCAATGGCCCAGATTGGCTCATAGGCAATTACAATATTCTGCCACTGCTCTGCCTCGACCACTGCCGCAATGTCACAAATCTGCTGTAATACCACCTGCTCGGCCTGGCCACTTTCACGCTGCTGCAGGCTTTCACCGACACAGTAAATTACGGTCAGACCGGCTGCCAGTGCATTTTGAATTTTTGCATTTAGAATTTGCACATTTTCAGCAAAAATTTCACGGCGTTCTGAATGACCGACCAGTACAAAGCCAATCTGGCTGTCTTTTAATAGCTCGGCACTCACCTCACCAGTATAAGCACCTAAACCAGCAATACGTGAAACATCTTGTGCCACGGTATACACCGGACGTACCGCAGTTTTCAGCTGTTCCTGAACACTGCCCAATGCGATTGCAACTGGCGCAACCCCTAAATGACACTGTGCGGCATCAATGGCCTGCTGTTCTAATAATGTTTTAAATTCTGAAACCAGCTGTTGCGCTTCTGCTTGCACTGGGTTCATTTTCCAATTGCCAATCACCCAAGGCGTAATCGCCGAACCCGACATACAATACCTATTCAAATACCTATGTTTCAATCGCGCACATTCTACACGTAAATCGATTCAGGACAGAACAATTTGTTGCGGCATTTTTAGATTTGCAGTCTAAATAGGCCCATCTGAACATCGGCTTAACAAAAATCTTTGCCGATTAATTGCGACTGGTTCATGCTTTTAGGGGATACTTAGGTGGTGACATCATTTTCAGATATGGTATTTTTATGCAACAAAAGTATAATTTTGTGATACCAATTATAAACAAACTTTTTTGATTTTTTTTAAGGACGTTGGGGAATGTCAGTACAACAAGCAATGCCTAGATTTACAGGTTTTATTCGGCGACTGGTCGAAGAAGGGCTTGTGACGGCTGAAAATATGCAGCAAGCCATTGTCGCGGCGAAAAAAGCCGAGACCGATATTGTGCCGTATTTAATTCAGCAGTTGCAGATTTCACCGCTGACCATTGCTGAAAAAATTTCCTATGAATTTGGTGAACCGATTTTTGACTTGGCGGTGTACGATTCGCGTCTGATTGTACGTGAAGGTCTGGATGAAAAACTGTTCACCAAATACCGAATTCTGCCCATTTTCCGACGTCACAATCAGCTTTATATCGCTACCAGTAACCCAACCAATATCGAAGCCATTGATGCGATCCGCTTTAACAGCAAGCTGAATATTGAAGTGGTGATTGTTGAGCATGACAAGCTGGAACGGCTGATTGAACAGAACTTTACCGAAGACAGCACCTTTGACTTTGATGAAGACTTTGATCTAGAAGTTGGCGACAACGCTCCCGAAACACAAGAAGATAACGATGAGCCACAAGGCGATGAAGCCCCAATCGTCAAATATATTAACAAGTTACTGATCGATGCAATCCGTATGGGCGCCTCGGATTTACACTTCGAGCCTTATGAAAAAAGCTACCGGGTCCGTTACCGGATTGACGGCGTACTGCGCCAGATTGCCAATCCTCCGTTACAGCTGGCTACACGGCTCGCCTCACGTTTAAAAGTTATGTCACAAATGGACATCTCGGAAAAACGTATTCCGCAGGATGGCCGGATCAAGCTCAAGCTGTCAAAAAACAAAGCCATCGACTTCCGTGTCAACTCACTGCCCACCCTGTTCGGGGAAAAAATTGTACTGCGTATTCTCGATCCATCTAGTGCCATGCTGGGGATTGATGCACTTGGTTATGAACCGGAGCAAAAAGAGCTGTTTATGGAGGCGCTGGACAAACCACAAGGCATGTTGCTGATCACCGGCCCGACCGGTTCCGGTAAAACCGTATCTTTATATACCGGCTTAAACATTCTCAACCGCGAAGACACCAATATTTCTACCGCCGAAGATCCGGTGGAAATTAACCTGGAAGGCATCAATCAGGTCAACGTCAACCCGAAAGTGGGTCTGACCTTTGCCGCAGCACTAAAATCATTCCTGCGCCAGGATCCGGATATTGTCATGGTCGGTGAGATCCGTGATCTGGAAACTGCAGAAATTGCCATTAAAGCCGCACAAACCGGTCACATGGTCATGTCGACGCTGCACACCAACAGTGCACCCGAAACCCTGACCCGTTTACGCAACATGGGCGTCCCCTCATTTAACATCGCCACCTCGGTGAACCTGGTGATTGCCCAGCGTCTGGCACGTCGTCTGTGTCAGAAATGCAAGGCCCCGGTGGAGATTCCACGCCAGAGCCTCTTGGAACTCGGTTTTACCGAAGAAGATTTAAACCAGCCAGAGTTCCAGCTGTATCAGCCGGTTGGCTGCCCGGAATGTCGTGAAGGTTATAAAGGCCGTGTCGGGGTCTATGAAGTAATGAAAGTCACCCCGGAAATCTCACGCATTATTATGGAAGATGGTAATGCCTTGCAAATTGCAGCAGCCTCGGCAAAATCTGGGTTTAACAATTTACGCCGTTCAGGATTAATCAAGGTCATGCAGGGGGTCACTTCTTTACAGGAAGTGAATCGTGTGACCAGCGAATAGATGAAGCATTTAAAATAAGGATAAACACGCATGGCTGTCAAAAAAGCACAGATGATGCCCACCTTTATTTATGAAGGGATTGACCGCAAAGGGGCAAAACTTAAAGGGGAACTGCCAGCACGTAATATGGCGCTGGCCAAGGTCACGTTGCGCAAGCAAGGGATCACCATCAAAACCATCCGCCAGAAGAAGAAAAATATTCTTGAAGGCTTGATGAAGAAAAAAGTCTCGACCCTGGACATCACGATTTTTACCCGCCAGCTGGCGACCATGATGAAAGCCGGTGTACCGCTGGTGCAAAGCTTTGAAATTGTGGCTGAAGGTCTGGAAAACCCGGCCATGCGTGAAGTTGTATTGGGGATTAAAGGCGAAGTCGAAGGGGGCAATACCTTTGCTGGTGCACTGCGTAAATATCCGCAACATTTCGATAATCTGTTTTGCTCGCTGGTTGAATCGGGTGAACAGTCGGGTGCTCTAGAAACTATGCTGGACCGGGTAGCGATCTATAAAGAAAAGAGCGAATTACTCAAACAAAAAATCAAGAAAGCCATGAAATACCCGGCAACGGTGATTGTGGTGGCGGTGATTGTCACCATTATCCTGATGGTCAAAGTGGTACCGGTGTTTGAAGAACTCTTCACCTCTTTTGGTGCCGACTTACCAGCCTTCACCAAAATGGTGGTGAATATGTCGCAGTGGACCCAGAAATACTGGTTTGTGCTGATTATTGTGGTCGGCTTTGCGATTGCAGCTTTTCTGGAAGCCAAGAAACGCAGCAAGAAATTCCGTGACCTGCTGGACAAAGCCGCCCTGAGAGCACCAATTTTTGGTGATCTGGTGTATAAGGCGATTATCGCGCGTTATAGTCGTACCCTGGCCACCACCTTTGCTGCCGGTGTTCCCTTAATTGATGCACTGGAATCCACTGCCGGCGCCACCAACAACGTGGTTTATGAAGAAGCAGTAATGAAAATCCGTGAAGATGTCGCCACCGGTCAGCAGTTGCAGTTTGCCATGCGGGTCACGGATAAATTCCCATCCATGGCCGTGCAGATGGTTGCGATTGGTGAAGAATCCGGTGCGCTGGATGCGATGCTGGATAAAGTCGCTACTCACTACGAAAACGAAGTCGATAACGCCGTCGATGGCTTAACCTCGATGATGGAACCACTGATTATGGCCGTTCTCGGGATTCTGGTCGGCGGTCTGGTGGTCGCGATGTATCTCCCAATCTTCCAAATGGGCTCTGTGGTTTAATGCAAGAATTCATTCATTATCTGATTCAACACCCAACTGCGCTGTATTTCGTAGTTGGGATTTTTAGTTTATGTATTGGCAGTTTTCTGAATGTGGTGATTTACCGCACGCCAAAAATGATGGAACAGGAATGGCGCAATGACTGTCAAATGCTGCTGCATCCTGAACAGGCCATCATTGATGAAAGCAAAATCAGCCTCAGTCAGCCAGCCTCGACCTGTCCGAAATGCCACAGCCCGATTCGCTGGTATCAGAATATTCCAGTAATCAGCTGGCTGCTTCTACGTGGCAAATGTGGCCAATGCCAAAACCCGATCAGTATTCGTTATCCTTTTATTGAACTGCTGACCGCAGTGTGTGCCTTAACCGTAGTCGCGGTTTTTGGCCCGACCCTGCAAATGCTGTTTGGCCTGGTGTTGACCTATGTGTTAATTGCCCTGACCTTTATTGATTTTGACACCCAGCTGCTGCCTGACCGCTATACCCTCCCCCTGGCTGCACTCGGCTTGGGGGTGAACAGCTATGCCCTGTACACCTCCGCTAGCTCTGCCATTTGGGGATATATCATTGGCTTTTTATGTCTGTGGGTGGTGTATTACCTGTTTAAGCTGGTGACTGGCAAAGAAGGTATGGGCTATGGCGATTTTAAATTGCTGGCCGCCTTAGGTGCCTGGATGGGCCCGCTGATGCTGCCGCTGATTGTGTTGCTATCTTCTCTGGTTGGTGCAATCATTGGCATTATTTTGCTGAAAATCCGCAAAGAGAACCAGCCTTTTGCCTTTGGCCCTTATATTGCCATTGCCGGCTGGATCGCCTTTTTGTGGGGTGATGCAATCATGAAGCTTTATTTAGGTCAATAAGGACAACAGGATGACATTTGTTTTGGGTTTAACTGGCGGCATTGGCAGCGGTAAATCGGCAGCAAGTCACTGGTTTGAAACCCAAGGCATTGTGGTGGTCGATGCAGATGTGGTGGCACGTGAAGTGGTTGAGCCAGGCCAGCCGGCCCTGACCCAGATTCATCAGGCCTTTGGCGACTGGGTCCTGCTCAATGGCGAGCTCAACCGCCGTGCCTTACGCGAGCATATTTTTAAAGAACCGGCAGCACGCAAAACCCTGGAAGCAATTACCCATCCGGCCATTCGCCAGTCGATCATCCAGCAGTTACAGGCAGCCCGCAGTGCCTATGTGGTGCTGGTGTCTCCACTGTTATTTGAAAGCAACCAGCATGAACTGACCCAGCGCAACCTGTTAATTGATGCCTCTGAAGAACTGCAGATTCAACGCGCCTCACAACGCGATGGACAAAGTATCGAACAAATTCGCAAGATTATTCAGGTACAGATGTCACGCGCAGACAAACGCCAACGGGCAGATGATATTGTGCTGAATGATGGTCATCTGGAGCATCTCTATGCCCAGCTTCAACCCTTACATCAACACTATCTGACTTTGGCGCAACAGCAGCAGTCGGTTTAAGACGGCTTGTTTTGTCGTTCGATTTGCTGGCTTAAGCTGTCTTTCCGGCCCCACCAGCGCCAAGGCTGTAACGCCCCAATGCCCATACCAAGCAGACCACAGACAATCGCCAGGCTCAATGGCTCATTCAGTAACGGTACCGCCAGAATAGCGGCAATAAACGGTGCCAAGGTCACAATACTGCCAGCCTTAAAAGCACCTAAACGCTTAATCGCTTCGACATAGCTGAGCGTGGCAATAATCACCACAAAAATTCCATGAAACAGGGTCTGGCCGATTAAATGCAGTGGTTCGGGACCACTCAGGTTTTTTGGAAAAAATAGCCAATAAATAGGCACATACACCAAAGCTGACCAGATGGCTACACTGGCCATAGAATGCCAGGCCGACAGCTTCCATTGCCGCAACAGCACCGTAAAGACGCCCCACCATAAGGCACTCAGGAAAAACAGCAGATCGCCAAAACCGAAAGCGACACCGGTTTCCTGATACATCAGCAGACTCATGGCAGCAATCGCCAGCAGCATGATCAATACGCTAATCCAGGTATGCCGGTCAAAGGACTGTCGAAACAGCAACCAGGCCGCCAGTGCAGTACATAAGGGAATACAGCCATTCAAGAAAATCGCCGCATGCGCCGCTGGCACAAAATGAAATGCACTATAAGCCGTCAGGCAGTAACCGACACCGCCAATCATCGCCAGGATAAAGGACTGTCGGGTCCATAAAAATGCCGTATCTTTACGATATAGCAAAACCGGCATCAGCAGGCAAAAGGCCAGCATAAAACGCAAGGCCACCAGATCCCAAGCACTAATGCCCCACAGGGCACTTAAACGGGTACTCAGGGTAAAGCCCCCCCAAATACACATGGTGATGGCCAGTAACAGATAGCCTTGCTGACGCGCGTTGATCATTAAGATGGAAAGAGCGCTTAAGCCGGTTGACGCTGACGGCAGGCTTCATACAGCGCCATGCCGGTGGCCACACTAACATTCAGACTTTGCAGATTGCCCATCATCGGGATATACACGGTTTGATCACACTGCGACTGGGTGATTGGGCGCAAACCGGTATCTTCGGCTCCCATCACCACACACACCGCCGTACCGGTGAAGTCAAACTTCTGGATCGGCAAGGCTTTTTCATCCAGCATGGTGCCGACCACGCGCACATTAAACTGCTCTTTGATTTGCCCCAAAGTACGGGCCAGATTGGTAACCTGAATAAATTTAACTTTCTCGGCGCCACCAGCAGCCACTTTACGCGCCGTTGGGGTCAGGCTGGCTGAACGGTCACGCGGTACAATCACCGCTTCTACACCCATGGCTGCTGCCGTACGGATACAGGCGCCCAGATTATGCGGATCGGTGACCTGATCCAGAGCCAGTAACAGTGGCTGATTGGACTGCTGCAACAGCTGTTCCAAATCTTTTTCATTTAAGGTTGGATGCGGACGCACCGCAGCCACCACGCCCTGATGAAATGGCAAACCGGCCAGTTTTTCCAGGCTGTCACGACTGGCTTTTTGTACGCTAATACCAAACGGCTCTGCCAGTTCCAGAATACGCTGTAAACGCTGGTCATCACGACCTTTGAGGGTAAACAGGGTTAATACACGCTCCGGTTCAAGTTCTAACAATGACTCTACCGAATGAACGCCATAATAATATTCTGGTTTTGCCATGAATGACCTCAACGCTGTGCTGTAAATCCAAAAGAAAAATCCTGCAAAGGAAACTTTACAGGATTTCTGTGTCGGCCTAGTTTAACCGATTTGGGCTAAAAATGCTTAGCCTTCTAAATGACAAACGTAGTCCAGTACATCATCAGTTTCAATCTTAAAACGGCTGTTGCCCGGTACATAAAAAGACTGACCAGCGCGGAAAAGCTCACTTTCTTCGCTATCAGCGATTTGCACACGACATTCACCTGAAATAATTTCCATCCGTTCAGGAACATGCGTTTCGAAAGTTAAGGCTTGTTCAGTCGGTAAAATCACACCCAGCGTCTTTTTGGTGCCATCTTCAAATTGCACCGTATGACTAATGCAGAGCCCGCCAAAATAAACATTGGATTTTTTTACCACTGATACATGATCAAACTGAGCTGACATGCGTATTCTCCAGCTAACGCGTTTTTATATTTTATGATTGAGGTAGTGTAATGCTGCCTACTGAACTAATCAATCAATCTTCATCTAAGGTAAATCACTCTATTTCCTGTCGTTTCAGGCAAGTCATTTTGCCTGGCACGCGAATAAATTCACCTCATTTTTGCGAGAGTCTAAATCAACTTTCAGGCAAGTACAAATACCTTTTAATCGCAGATGAACTAAAGTTCAACGCCCCCATTGCACTCTCCGACCATCTGTATTTTCAGCCTGACAAATCCTGCGCCGAACTGGTTCAATTCGGGTTATGCATCTGACTGATTTTCATCTGAATCTCTAAATATAGTGAGCACTTTTCTGCTCGTTTTCAGCTTGTCTGATAATCATAAAAAATTTGATGATTGGCAGATAAAGTTATGCAACATTCTGCCGACGCTGTATTGCAAGCACATGAAACTGGACACAGTTTTCTGTTTCAGATGAAGATAAGAGTAGATATTCCGATTGCGGCACTAGCGACTTGATCTACATGGTGGATGTAGAACCTCTGCTCACAGCACACCGCTGAATATTCTGTACCGAGAAGTTTTATTTTTCTGCAAAAATTAAGCTAGAATGATCGTGTTTTTTCAGTTGCTTAAAATAAAGGGCGATGCTTTGCACTGCCCAACCTGACACTCTTCAACTCAAACTTTTCGCAGCCTGGATGCGTTTATGCTGACACATTTAACCCTGATCAATTTTGCCTTAGCCGACCGTTTAGCCATTGATATTGAATCTGGTTTTAACGTCCTGACCGGGGAAACAGGTGCCGGAAAATCATTATTGCTGGATGCACTTTCGGCCTGTCTAGGCGAACGCACCGACACCAATTATGTTCGTTATGGCGCAGACAAGGCCGATGTCACTGCCACCTTCAGCTATCATGACGGTAGTCCAGAAGCCGAGTGGCTAAAACAGCAGGAACTGGATGATGAATCGGGCGAAATTCATTTACGCCGGGTAATTTTCGCCACCGGACGCAGCAAGGCCTGGATTAACGGCCGTCCGAGCAGTCTGTCTGAGCTCAAAGAAATTGGCCGTTTGCTGGTGCAGCTGTATAGCCAGCACAGCCAGCAGCAGCTGTTAGAACCGCCTTATCCAAAACACTGGCTGGATCGTTATAGCAATTTTTATGCGCCAGCCCAGGCCGTACGCGATGCCTATAGCCAGTGGCAAAAAGATATTCGCCAGCATCAGGCGGCTTTGGATGCCCAGGCGACGCGTAAACAGCGCATCGACACACTGGAATTGCAGCTGGAAGAATTAGAAGAAGTGGTCCAGGTCGATTATGCCGATATTGAACAGGAATTTGATCGCTTAAGCCATCATGAAGCGATTATGCAGGATTGTGCCTATAGTCTGAACGGGCTGGATGAAGCAGAGCCAAACCTGAGCCAGGAACTGTCCTCGATTTTACGGCGTCTGGAAAGCCATGCCGGCCGCAGTGAACAGCTGTCAGAAATTTATACTTCCCTGCTGAATGCGCAAAGTGAAATTGAAGATGCCACCGCCAGTTTGCGTCATTTTATTGACCGGCAGAGTTTCGATCCGGAGCGGATGGAAGAACTGAATTCCAAACTGGAAATTTTCCATCGTCTGGCCCGTAAATATCGCACCCAGCCAGAATTATTGAAAACCGAATATGACAACTGGCAGGCCGAGCTGGAACAGCTGCATCAGCTGGAAGATCCGGAAACCTTGGCCGAACAGGTCGAAGTGTCCTATCAGGACTTTTTGGCCAAGGCCGAACATTTAGACCAGATTCGACGTGAAGCTGCCGGACCTTTGGCCAAACAGCTGACCGAACAGGTGAAACAGCTGGCCTTACCAGAAGCACATTTTGAATTTAAATTTGAGCCTTTAGAGCAGCCATCGAGTGAAGGCTTAAGCTTTATCCAGCTGCTGTTTACGGCCAATAAAGGCATTCCAGCACAACCACTGGCGCGTGTCGCTTCGGGCGGTGAACTGTCGCGTATTGCGCTGGTGATGCAGGTCATGAATGCTGAAAAAACCGAAGCAGAAGTGCTGGTGTTTGACGAAATTGATGTCGGGATTAGTGGTGGTACTGCAGAAATTGTGGGGCGTTTACTGGCCGGTCTGGGGCAGCACGTACAAATTCTGTGTATTACCCATCAGGCGCAGGTTGCGGCTCAGTCTGACCAGCACCTGCTGGTGAAGAAACAGCAGACTGATCCGGCCAGTAGTACTATTTTAATGCTGCAAGAAGAAGAGCGGATTCTGGAACTGGCACGGATGACTGGTGGCGTCGAAATTAACGAAACCACCTTGCAGCATGCCAAGCAGTTACGTCAGCTCAAGTTTCAATCTGGCGTATAAAATCACTGAAAAACCACAAAAAATGTTTGGTGAAATAGCAATCCTCTTGTAACGTGATGATTAAGACCTATATCTATATCAGAACATACATTTTAGGAGAAAGGCTTAGGTGACCAAACAATATCTGACACATCGCTGTCTTATTGCGCCACCCGAGATAAATGATGACTTTTTTGCGAATACTGTCATTTATTTGGCGCGTCATGATGAAGACGGGGCGCAAGGCATTATTCTCAATCGTCCGGCAGGGATTCAAATTAAAGAGTTACTGAATGATCTGGATATTGAAGCCGATCATGTCCATCCACATGAAGTATTGCAAGGCGGGCCGCTGCGTCCGGAAGCTGGATTTGTGCTGCATACTGGCCAGCCAACCTGGCATTCATCCATTGCAGTTGGTGAAAATGTCTGTATTACCACTTCCAAAGATATTCTGGATGCCATTGCGCATAACGAAGGCGTAGGCCGTTACCAGATTGCCCTCGGCTATGCCAGCTGGAGCAAAAACCAGCTGGAAGAAGAAATTTCGCGTGGTGACTGGCTGATCTGTGATTCAGATATGGACCTGATTTTTAATCTACCCTATAGCGACCGTTGGGATGCTGCCTACCGGAAAATTGGAATTGACCGCACCTGGCTTGCATCAGAGATTGGCCATGCCTGAGTCTACTGCACACCTGATTATGGCCTTCGATTTTGGCACCCAGAAAATGGGCATGGCGGTGGGTCAATCCCTGATTGAAAGCGCCACGCCGCTGGCCCTGTTTCCCATGAAAGATGGTATTCCAAACTGGGACGAACTGCTGAAACTGGTGAAACAGTATCAGCCAAATTTATTTCTGGTTGGCTTGCCACTGAACATGGATGATAGCGAGTCAGAGCTGTCGACCCGGGCGCGCAAGTTTGCCCGACGTTTACGTCATCAGACCAATATCGAAACCCTGATGGTGGACGAGCGTTTGACCACGCGTGAAGCCCGTGATGAACTGGATCATTATCAGGCTCAGGGACGCGGTAAAAAAATTGCCGCCGACAGTATTGCGGCTGCCCTGTTCATTGAAAGCTGGTATCGTTATCCGCAAGGCGTCCAGCCTTAAAATCTCGCTGTTGACGTCCAAATCCCCTTTCTCTTGGTTTTCAGCTCAATCCGGTCTGTTATGATAGTCAGTACCGGATTTTTTCATTGATCTTTTTTCACGTTGTAGAGTAATCACTGATGGCAATATCGAGTTTTGGCAAAATTTTGATGGTTCTGAATTTATTTTCAGTGTCACGTCCGGTGATTAATGTCGATATGATCAGTGAAGAACTGGGCCTGTCCAAACCGACCAGCTACCGCTATTTAAAAGAACTGGTTTCGGCCGAATTATTGCAGCGTTTAAGTGGGACTTCGGGCGATTACACCCTCGGCTCGAAAATTGCAGTGCTGGATTATATTTCCCGCACCACCGATCCACTGGTGCAAATCAGCATTCCGTTTATGCAGGATATTGTGCAGCGTACCGAATTTTGCTGCGTACTGACCTATCTGAATCAGGATGCCTGTATCGACCTGCATGATGAAGTATTCCAGCATATGAATCTGCTGTCCTATGGCCGCGGCTGCCCACGTCCGGTGTATATGGGTTCGTCACCGAAAATCATGCTGGCGCATTTACCAAAACAGAAAATGCTGAATTATTATCAGCGTTTTGCCGTGCAGTTCCGTCAGTCCGGTTTTGCCCAGGATGAAGCCGAGTTCATCAGCAAAATGAAAAAGATCAAAAAACAGGGCTATTACTATTCTAGTGGTGAACTGGAACCGCAACTGGCCGGCTTGTCGGTGCCGATCAGACTCTCCAATAAAACAGCGCCGTTCACCTTGACCTTGCTGGCCTCCAAAAATCGCTTTGAATTTGTCAATGTCGAAAAGCTGATTGCCATTTTGCAGGAAAATGCCGCGCTGATTGAACAGAAAGTTGAAAGTCTGAATCCACACGCTTAACTTGATCTTTATCAAAATACAGCTGTTAAGATCAGCGTGGTGAGATAAATCTCTGCCCTGCCCGGCCTTTGGATCACAACCAGCATTAGAGTGGATAAAAATAGCGAAAGGTTAAATTGATTCGCGGCGTCACCACACGGCTGGATTTGGGCAGGCTGTGCTTCCAGTAGCGCTGGGTCTGCCCACGCATCACAATTAATTGACCACTCTGTAGCAGCAGCTCGACTTTTGCTGCGCTGTGTTTGTGCTTAAAGCTAAATTTACGGGTTGCCCCCAGACTTAAAGAAGCAATCACCGTTTCTGCACCCGGAGATGCGACCAGACTCGGTTCATCATCACTGTGCCAGCCCAGTCCCTGACTGCCATCTGCATATAAATTGGCTAAACAGGAATTAAATGGATGTCCCACGATCTGTTCAATCTGCTGTTTTAACTGCCACAAAGCCGGATGCCAACGCTGCGCCTGCTTCAAACTGCCCGAATAACGATACTGATAATGCTCATCGCCATACCAGGCAATTTTCCGCGCGGTGACATAATGTTTGCCAAATAAGGTGACTTCATCGGCTTGCCAAGCCAGCTGCTGTAAACATTGCTGCAAGTAAGCGTGACTGTCCTCAGCAGAAAGGATCAGCCCATAATCCTGCACGATTCCCTCATAAGGCAACAGATTCTGCCGTGGCTCGGGCGGAAACAGTTCCAGATTCATTGTGGCGTTTTCCTGCGAAACGGAACTTCAGTTTAACCTCAAAACCACTTCACAAATCAAAACATTCTCTGTGCTTGTGAGCCACGCCAAATCGACATAGACTGAAAAACAGGTTTTAGAATAAAAAATAATTGCTTATGAACTTATGGCAGCTCTTTCAGAAGCTCAAGCCCTTTGTGCGGCCGTATCGGCTGCTGGTGATTGCCACGCTGATTCTGACTTTAATTGGTTCTCTGACCGCACAGGTCAATGCCCTGACCCTGCAATATGCCGTCGACAGCATTAACCGGCTGGTAGAAGCCGGTCAGGGGCTGGCTGAAGGCTGGCAGATTCTGATAACCATTAGCGCCATTTTACTGGGCAAGGAAATCATTAATGCCTTTGTCCAATTCGGGCAGAAATTTTATGGTGAAAAACTGCGGATTTTTGTGTCGCAGGATTTGGCTCAAGGCATTATTGAGAAGTTCCTGACTTACCGGCTGGCGTTTTTTAATCAGGATAACAATCAGGCCGGCAAGCTGCAAACCCGGATTGACCGCGGCATTGGCTCCCTCACCCGGCTGGTACAAATCTTTTTTATTGATATTTTACCGTTATTTACCAGCGCGATTATTGCCTTAGGGCTGATGTACTGGGCCAATTTCTATGTCGGACTGGTGGCCTCGGCCATTGTGCCCATTTACTTCTGGCTGACCTATAAACAGGCCCAGAAACTTGGCAGCTGGCGCCGCAATTTACGTGATGGCCGCGAACGGAAAAGCCAGGGTATTCTGAGTATTATCAACTCGATTACCGTGATCAAATCCTTTAACCGGGAACATATCGAATCGGACAAACAGCTAAAACTGCAAAAGGAACTGACCGATAACCAGATGCATACCCGGCAGACCAGCTTCCTGTTTGATGGCCTGAAAACCTTTATTGAACAGATCGGAATTGTGCTGATTATTATCCTGACTGCCTATTTTGTGCTGGATGGCCAGATGAGTATCGGCATGATCATGTATCACGTGTTGCTGTTTAATAACGTGTCGGCACCAATCCGTTCACTGCACCGGATTTATGATGAAGTGAATGATGCCATGATCTACTCGGAAAGCTTTTTCCAGATTCTGGAGGCCGATGATGAAATTGAAGCCAGCGGCGCACAAAAACCGGTAATTCGCGGGCAATTCAATTTAAGCGGGGTCGAGTTTTATTATCCGAACGGGCATCATGCCTTAAAAAATATCGAGATGTGCATTCAGCCCAACAAGATTACCGCACTGGTCGGCCTGTCCGGTGCAGGGAAATCGACCCTGATCAGCCTGCTGGATAAATTCTATGAACCGCAGCAGGGCAGCATTCAGTTAGATGGAGTGGATTTAAAAGACATCGACACCCAATACCTGCGTGATCATATCGGGCTGGTGCTGCAAAAAAACCATATTTTTCAGGGCAGTATTTTTGACAATATCCGCTATGGCAAAACCGATGCTTCTCAGGAAGAAGTGATACAGGCCGCCCAGAAAGCCTCGATTCATGAGCAGATTTTGCAGCTCCCGCAAGGCTATGACAGTGATGCACTGATGCTCTCGGGCGGTCAGCAGCAGCGGATTGCACTGGCGCGGATGTTCCTGAAAAATCCACCGATTATTTTTCTGGATGAACCAACCGCCAGTCTGGATGCCATTGCCACCGAGCAGATCAAGCAGAGTCTGGATGAAATTAAACAGGGCCGTACCGTGGTGATTATCTCACACAGTCTGTCGCAGATTATTGATGCCGATTACACCTATGTCATGAAAGAAGGCGCGATTGCCGAACACGGCGAACATGACACGCTGTACCATCAGGACGGTGTCTATAAAGAAATTTTTGATGCGATGGCCAAAAGCCTGAATATTGAAAAGATTGCCCGAACCTTTGAAGATGACGCAGAAGAAGAAACCCATAGTTAAACCGCAATCCGGTTAAAGATGAAGGAATGATTCTGTATTTTTTAATCCATAAAAAAAGCTCCTGTACAGGAGCTTTTTTGCCTTAAGGCTGTTTTAAATACGGCCAGGCGGCTTTTAAATAAATAAACATCGACCACAAAGTCAGCACCACCGCAGTATAGAGTAAGGCATAACCAAGCAATTCCAGTGGCTCCCAGTTCAGCAAGAACACGGAAATCGCAATCATCTGAAATGCAGTTTTATATTTCCCGACGGTAGAGACCGCCACGCTGGTACGCGCGCCAAGTTCTGCCATCCATTCACGCAAGGCCGACACGGTAATTTCACGTGAAATAATTACAATCGCGGCAAAGGCCATGGAAATGGTCGGCTGCCATTGCACCAAGACAATCAGGGCGGCTGCCACCATCAGTTTATCCGCCACCGGATCCAGGAAACGGCCAAAGGCTGAGGTCTGGTTTAAGGTTCGTGCCAGATAGCCATCAAACCAGTCAGTGACGGCAGCAATCACAAAAATAGCGGTCAGAATCAGATGCCGGGTCATTCCTGCATCATGATCATGGATTCCCATGGCAGGCGGCCAGTAGGCCACCAATAAAAATACGGGAATTAAGGCTATACGCGCTAAAGTTAAAATATTTGGAATGTTCAGGATTCGACCTGTTGTCATAGACACCGCCAATGCTTCCCCGTTATGCACGAGCTAAATGCACATATTTTTTGAGGGTTTATCCATCGTTAATAGGCTTCACTTTATACGAAATGGCAGAAAGTGTCACTAGGCAAAGACCGTTACGGTTTGCCGCGAAATGGCAATCAGCCGGTTTTCAGCATCCCAAAGATGCGCCGTTTCAGTAGAATAGCCATCTGCCGCATGCTCGGTAATCACTTTATATTTAAACCAATCATGCACTTGGTGGCGGATCGGATGCACATAAGTAATATGCCAGGTCAGCGAACTGGCCGGTGACAAGGTTTTAAATAAAGGCAGTACACCCGGTGGCCAAATGTCCATCAGTGTGACCAGATCGGCCACAGTAAAGTCGCGGTTGGCATGTTTTTCTGGCGTATAGCGGCACCAGCCACCAAAATCGGACTGCTGGCTGCCGGTACACGGATAATCGCCTTCGGCCCAGCACACCTCAAACTGCTGATAACATTCCGGCATCAGCTGATGCACCGGTAAATAGTTAAGCTGCGCTGGTGCAGGATAATCCGGCGCCACCGGTTCCTGCTGTACCTGAATAGTGGACTCACGCGCCGCGCCAAAGCTGGCCAGCAAGATGCTTTGTACCGCATCATCCTGCCATAAGCGCACTTCCAGCGTGGTCACCGACTTGCCCTGTCGCAAAATTTCTGCACTGATTCTGGCCCGGTCTTCCCGCACCGGCCCGACAAAGGTCACCGATGCACTGAGCAGACGTTTATCCGGGTCGGCAATCACCGAAAGGGCTTTCTGCATCATCAGTCCGGCCACCAGTCCGCCATAGATGGTTCGGCCCTGTAACCAGCCTGTTGGAATCTGAATCCATTCATCCTGCTCGATTGCGGCAAATACAGAACGCAGCGACATATATTTTCCTTTTTATTGAGTGCGCTTCATCTTGCAGCTTTTCAGTGTGGATGTGAATGGTCAATCGTATACTGGCCAGTGACTATTTTTGCCAATAGGTCAAATATGCCGGACTTATTCGTGCAGAATTTTATAGATGGTCCGCGCCATGACCTGCCCCAGTCCCGGTACCAGCATCAGGTCTTTTTCCGAGGCTTTTAGCACGCCCTGAATCCCGCCAAAATGGGTCAGCAAATCACGGCGGCGTTTTGGTCCCAGGCCGGGAATCACTTCCAGCACCGAACTGCCACGTTTTTTATCACGTTTGGCCCGATGCCGGGTAATGGCAAAACGGTGCGCTTCATCCCGTACCTGCTGAATCAGATGCAGAGCTTTATGATCTTCCGGCAGCTGGATTTTGCTGCCATCGGTAAAATGCAAGGTTTCCAGTCCGGGTTTACGCCCCTCGCCTTTGGACACGCCGACCATAAAGGCTTCCAGTCCCAGTTCCTGCATCACTTCCATCGCCATATGCAGCTGGCCTTTACCGCCATCAATCAGCAGCAAATCCGGCAGCATGGCTTTTTTATAACGTCGGGTCAGGGCCTGACGCATTGCGGCATAGTCATCGCCTTCGGTAATGTCATTGATGGAAAACTGGCGATAATCGCGTTTGCGCGCACCGCCCGAATCAAACACCACACAAGACGCCACGGTCGCTTCGCCCATGGTGTGGGAAATATCAAAACATTCAATCCGGTCAATAGGACGCCCCACCACCTGCTCCAGCTGATGAAAACGCTCATTCAACTCGAAGTGATTGGCCAGCTTGCCTTTAATCGCGTGTTGCACGTTCATTTGTGCCAGTTCTTGCCATTCGGCCCGGGTTTCGCGGACTTTGTGCTTGATCTGGACTTTCTGCTGAAACTGCTGCTGTAGCGCCTGCTCCAGCTCTTTGGCATCTGGCAGTTCTATATTGACAATCAGCTCGGCCGGTACTTCATCGGCGACCTGAAAATAGAAGTTGGCGATAAAATCGGACAGCATCTGGCCCTGATCATCTCCGAGCATATCCGGAAAATAGCTTTTCCCGCCCAGCATCTTGCCATTGCGCACATGCATAATCTGCACACAGGTCACCCCGGCCTGATAGGCAATTGCCAGAATATCGGCTTCGCCTTTGACCTTATAAATCGCCTGCTGTGCCTGTACATCGCGCAGCAAGGCCATCCGGTCCCGATAAAACACTGCTTTTTCAAATTCCAGTGCTTCGGCCGCGGCTTCCATTTTGGCAATCAGTTCCTGATTCAGTTCACGGGTATCGCCCTGTAAAAAGCGGATCGAGTTCTGCACATCTTCCTGGTAGGCTTCCGGTGAAATCAGCCCGACACAGGGCGCCGAACAGCGTTTGATCTGGTATTGCAAGCAGGGACGTTTGCGCTGGGAAAAATAGCTGTTTTCGCACTGGCGCACATTAAACAACTTTTGCAGCACGATTAAAGTATCACGGGCGTTGTAGGCACTTGGATAAGGCCCGAAAAATTTACCGACCTGATGCTTGCCTTTGCCACGGCCACTGGCAATCCGCGGATAAGGCTTGTCACTGGAGACAAAAATATAGACATAAGATTTGTCATCGCGCAGCATGATGTTATACGGCGGCCGATGCAGCTTGATCAGGTTCTGTTCCAGCAGCAAGGCTTCGGTTTCAGAGCGTACCACCAGCGTTTCAATATCATAAATCCGCGCCACCAGCGCCTGGGTTTTCGGATGTTCGATGGTTTTTACGAAATAGCTGGACACGCGATTTTTAAGATTCTTGGCCTTGCCCACATATAACAGTTCCCCATCTTTACCCAGCATGCGGTAAATACCGGGTAAGGTGGTCATATTGGCCAGAATTTTGACAATATGTTCGCGTGCGTTTTCGTTCACATTCAGCCTATTTATCGATCTCGTCTGCTCTAGCATGATGTGATGGTGATTCTGCTATTTTCAAGCATTGCCGCGCAAGCATGCCGGCAGAAATGACATGATTGCTACAAAGTCTTAGTGCCACAGACAAATTTTGCTATGCTGAACTGCTTGTCCCGCTCAGGATTCAGTTTATGCACACCGTCCACTCTGCCATGCATATTATTCAGCCGACCACCTCAACACATGCGACATCGGAAAAAGACCGCCTGATTGGCAAACCGCGCTTTCATTTTGAACCGCGTGAAGTGATGCAGCTGCTCAGAACCCGGATTATTGGACAGGACACAGCCTTAAATGAAATTGAAAAAATGCTGCATGTGGTCAAGGCAGATTTTTCCAGCCCGGAACGTCCGCTGTCGGTGACGCTAATGCTGGGGCCAACTGGCGTCGGTAAAACTGAAACTGTCCGGCTGATCAGTGAAGCGATTTATGGCCGCCCGGATGCTTTTTGCCGGATTGATATGAACACGCTGGCACAGGAACATTATGCAGCAGCACTCACCGGTGCACCGCCGGGCTATGTTGGCTCCAAAGAAGGCCATAGCCTGTTTGATGAAACTGCGATTGCAGGCAGTCACACCCGCCCCGGCATTGTGCTGTTTGATGAACTGGAAAAAGCCTCGACTGAAGTACTGCGCGGGCTAATGAATGTGCTGGACACCGGCAAACTGACCCTGACTTCTGGCACCAAAACCATCGACTTTCGCAATTGCATGATTTTCATGACCAGTAATGTCGGTGCCCAAGCTGCGCAGCAATATCTGGACAAGCTGAATCTGTTCCCGAAAAAAATGCAGGACCTCTGTCTAAAACGTCTGCCGGCCAGACAGATTATTGAAAAGGTGATGCAGCGCCGTTTTGATCCGGAATTTCTCAACCGGATTGACCGGACCCTGCATTATGCGCCGGTCCAGGAAAATGCCCTGCCGCAACTGGTCGAGATTGAACTGGAAAAACTGAACAAACGCCTGCAGCATCAGAAACGTCAGGTGCAGCTGACCGATGCCGCCAAGGCTTATTTTTATCAAGGACATGATATTCGCTATGGCGCCCGGCATTTGGGCCGCCGCATGCGCACCGAACTGGAACCGATTCTGGCGCTGTATTTCCTCAGTCATCCTGAGCAGCTTAGTCTGTGTCTGGACTGTCAGGATCAGCAGCTGTTGATTCAGCCGGACCCAGCGACCAGCACTGAATCAGGACGATAAAGGCTGTTTAATCGCGGCGCAGAATTGCTCCGGATGCCGCGGCGACACCAGCACAAACTTGTTCACGCCATCTTGCTGATAGTCAATCTTTAAGCGTTTTAAGGACATGGCCGGAGATGCCACCGAGTTATTGGTCGATGATACTTTTTGAATCTGCGCCAATGGGATGCGCCAGCTTAAAAACAGGCAGCGGATGGTCAGGCAGTCTTCGCTCACACGATAGCGGGTATTCCACACCGGCCACCAGATCACCACAATGGTCAGCAGATACACCGCAGTATGCACCGGATACGCTTGCATGGTACCTTTGGCCTGCATGGTCAGCAACAATTGCACCAGCAGCCCAGTCATACAGATCAGAAAAGCCAGCACCCACCAGTCAATTTTGGAACGAAATTTCTGCATTATTTTCCCCTTTACTGTCTGTATCTTACACAAAATTTATGGGGGCTGCTGTATTCCGCCGTGCAGAAAAAAACGCCCATGTGGGCGTTTGGGTTGGAGTGCAAAAGATCAGCATGTCATCTTAAAACAGATAAGGCCGGATAAAAATCAGGAAGAATAGCCCCAACATCAGCACCCATTTTAAAATGTAATATAGGGTCCGGTTTCTGGCTTTCAGGGCCTTGGCTTGAATCCGGATCTGATAAACATAGGCAAAGACTTTATTCAGGCCGCCAGTGCGGTCCCCGACTTCATTGGGCGAGCTGGCCGCCGTCATCACCTTTTTACCAAACCAGTGATTAAACTTTTGCATCCAACGGGTAGTTAACGGCCGCTCGACATCGGCAAAGAAAATAATCCGGTTTTGCGTAGTGCCATTTTCAGCATAGTGAATATAGGTTTCATCAAATACCACACTTTCACCATCACGCCATGAATAGCGCTGGCCATCGACATCAATAAAACAGCGCTCATCATTCGGGGTCATTAGGCCCAAATGATAACGCAGCGAACCGGCATAAGGATCGCGATGCCGGACCAGGCGGCTGTCCGGTGCCAGTTCGGTAAACATTGCCGCTTTGATACTTGGCAAGGTTTTTAATAAAGCCGTGGTTTTCGGGCACAGCTCGGCCGCAGAAGGATGCGCGGTGTCATACCATTTCAGGTAAAAGCGTTTCCAGCCGGTTTTAAAGAAAGAGTTAAACCCCAGATCATCATATTTGCTGGAGGCCTTGATGCCGCCTTGTTCATACAGCGCTTTGGCCTCATCGCGAATCATCTCCCAATGTTCATCCAGCACTTTTAAATCCTGAAAATGCTGGGTGTCGATATAGGGCTGATTCGGTACGCGTGAAAAACGGTACATCAGAAAATTAATCGGGGCGAACAGGGTCGAATGGTCAAAGAACTGACGATAAAACGAATGCCGAACTTTGCCGCGTTGCTGGATATAAAACGCTGAAATGACAAAGATGGCCAGAATAATCCACTTAAGCATAGCAACATCCGGGAAATTGCCGCCCTGTACAGGGACGACAGACAAGCCAAAATATCGGCGAGCATAACAAATTTAGCCAGGCCAATCAGCCGGTCGTTTAAGACACAGCGTTGCAAAACTGGCGCTGTTCAGGTACCTGTACTGCCCTGCCCATTCACACGAATTGACTTTTTTGACCAAAACACCACAACTCCGGCATAGGCAGCGCCAGCTTTTTCCGTTATAAACAGAGGGCAACTGCGCCAAAAAAGTAAAACTGAAACAAGTACTTCATTGGCTTTTAAGCGAAATAAGCAGGAGAAGAAAGGGAACAAGACCTTGATTGGGCATAGAAAAATTGATGACCCTAGCGTCACGGCTTGATACAACTTGTTATGTTCTTTTTCGATATAGTTATCGTAAGATTAGCGAGGCATAGAAGTGTGCGGGAAATGCACACTCGCTTCACAACATCAACTTAGAAATCCTCCAAAATAAAGGAGATCAGGCATGATCCACGCTGGCAATGCCATTACCGTCCAAATGCTTTCGGACGGAATTGCAGAATTCCGCTTTGACTTACAAGATGAGTCGGTCAACAAATTTAACCGTGCAACGATTGAAGATTTTAAAGCTGCAATTGACGCTGTCAAAGCCAATAGTGAAATTAAAGGCTTGGTGGTCACTTCAGGTAAATCGACCTTCATCGTGGGTGCAGATATCACTGAGTTTGGTGAAAACTTCGCACAAGGCGAACAAGCAATTGTGGAATGGGCGTTGCCTGTTCACGACATCTTCAATGCTTTTGAAGATCTAGATATTCCTAAAGTCGCTGCCATTAATGGTATGGCGCTGGGTGGAGGTTTTGAAATGTGTCTGGTCTGTGACTACCGTGTCATGTCCGAACAGGCGCAAGTCGGCCTGCCAGAAATCAAGCTGGGAATCTTCCCAGGCTTTGGTGGTACAGTACGTTTAAGTCGTTTAATCGGGATCGACAATGCGGTGGAATGGATGGCAATGGCCAATCCGAAAAAACCAGCCGCAGCATTAAAAGATGGTGCAGTAGATGCCGTTGTTGCCGCAGACAAACTGACTGAAGCCGCAGTTGATCTGGCTAAACAGGCAGCAGCTGGCCGTCTGGACTGGAAAGCCAAGCGTCAGGAAAAACTCGATCCGGTGAAATTGAACCCGCTGGAACAGATGATGGCGTTCAACACGGCGAAAGGTGCGGTATTAGCCAAAGCGAATCCTGCACAATACCCAGCACCAAAACTCATGCTGGATTCTTTACAAGCTGGTGCAAGCTTGCCACGTAATGACGCACTCAAAGCAGAAGCTGAAGGCTTTGCTAAAGCTGCTGTAACGCCTCAAGCAGGTGCGTTGATTGGTTTGTTTATCAACGACCAAGTGGTGAAAAAGACCTCGAAAAAATATGAAAAAGGTGCACATCCTGTGAACCAAGCGGCTGTACTCGGCGCGGGTATCATGGGCGGTGGTATTGCTTACCAAGCGGCAAGCAAAGGCACCCCAATTATCATGAAAGACATCGGCAACCCACAATTAGCATTAGGGATGTCTGAAGCAAACAAATTGCTGACCAAGCAAGTTGAACGTAAAAAAATGACACCTGCCAAAATGGGTGAAACTTTGGCACGTATCCGCCCAACTTTAAGCTATGACGAGTTTAAAGAAGTGGATATCGTGATTGAAGCCGTGACTGAAAATCCGAAAGTCAAAGGCATCGTACTGAAAGAAACTGAAGCCAAAGTTCGTGAAAACACGATCATTGCCTCGAATACGTCTACAATTTCGATCACGCGTCTGGCTGAAAATCTGGAACGTCCAGAAAACTTCGTGGGGATGCACTTCTTTAACCCGGTACATATGATGCCACTGGTAGAAGTGATCCGTGGTGAGAAAACTTCTGCTGAAGCCATTGCGACGACGGTTGTTCTTGCACAGAAAATGGGTAAAACCCCAATCGTGGTCAATGACTGCCCAGGCTTCCTGGTGAACCGCGTCTTGTTCCCTTACTTCGGTGCATTTGATCTGTTACTGAAAGATGGTGCGGACTTCCAGCAAATCGACAAAGTCATGGAAAAATTCGGCTGGCCAATGGGTCCTGCTTACCTGATGGACGTGGTTGGTATCGACACTGGCGTTCACGGTGCAGAAGTTATGGCAGAAGGTTTCCCTGACCGCATGAAGCCAGACTATAAAGGCTCAATCCAAGTCATGTACGAAAACAAACGTCTTGGTCAAAAAAATGACGTAGGTTTCTACAAATATGAATTGGATCGCAAAGGCAAAAAAGCCAAAGTGGTTGATCCAACTGCATACGAGCTTGTGGCATCTGTGGCAACATCTGAAAAACGCGAATTTGATGCACAAGAAATCATTGACCGTATGATGTTGGCGTTCTGTAACGAAACTGTTCGTTGCTTAGAAGACAATATCGTGGCAACACCATCTGAAGCAGACATGGCGATGATTATGGGTGTAGGTTTCCCTCCATTCCGTGGTGGCCCATGCCGTTACATCGACCAAACAGGTGTTGCTGAATACGTTGCGCTTTGCGACAAGTATGCACACTTAGGAAAAGCTTATGAAGCGCCACAAATGTTGCGTGACATGGCTGCTAACAACAAAAAATTCTACGGTTAAGGAGCAACGTGAATGGCTACTTTAAATCCACGTGACGTTGTCATCGTTGATGGCGTACGTTCTGCAATGGGTAAAACCAAAAACGGTATGTTCCGCAATGTACGTGCTGACAGTCTATCGGCTGAATTGGTTCGTGCTTTAGTTGCTCGTAACCAGTTTGATGTCAACGAAGTTGAAGATGTAATCTGGGGCTGTGTGAACCAAACCCTAGAACAAGGCATGAACATTGGTCGTAATATTGCATTACTGGCTGATCTTCCAAAAACAGTAGCGGGTCAAACCGTAAACCGTCTGTGTGGTTCTTCAATGCAAGCAATCCACACGGCTGCAGCACAAATTGCAACCAATCAGGGTGATATTTTCATCATTGGTGGTGTAGAGCACATGGGCCATGTGGGCATGATGCATGGTATCGACATCAACCCTGCTGCATCGAAGCACTATGCTAAAGCATCAAACATGATGGGCTTAACTGCTGAAATGTTGGGTCGCATGAACGGTATTTCGCGTGAAGAGCAAGATGCTTTTGGTGTGGAATCACACCGTCGTGCATGGGCTGCAACACAAGAAGGTCGTTTTAAAAACGAAATCATTGGCATTGAAGGTCATGACGCAAATGGCTTTAAACAGCTATGCGACATCGACGAAGTGATCCGTCCAGATGCCAACCTTGAGGCGTTCCAAGCTTTACGTCCTGTATTTGACCCGAAAGGCGGTACGGTCACTGCGGCAACATCTTCAGCATTGTCTGATGGTGCATCTGCGATGTTGCTTATGTCTGCTGAACGTGCACAAGCTTTAGGTTTAAAACCACGTGCGGTGATTCGCTCTATGGCAGTTGCAGGCTGCGATGCAGCAATCATGGGTTATGGCCCTGTACCTGCAACTCAAAAAGCGCTTAAACGTGCTGGCTTGTCAATTGCAGACATTCAAACCTTTGAATTGAACGAAGCGTTTGCTGCACAAGGTTTGTCTGTTCTTAAAGGCTTAGGCATCTATGATCAGCAAGATCGTGTGAACTTGAACGGTGGTGCAATTGCACTTGGTCACCCATTGGGTTGTTCAGGTGCGCGTATCACCACCACATTGCTGAACGTGATGGAACAACAAGACACGCAAATCGGTCTAGCAACCATGTGTATCGGTCTTGGTCAAGGTATCGCGACAATTATCGAACGCGTTTAATCTTTAAATACTTAGATAAAAAAATCCCCGTTTGATACGGGGATTTTTTATATTCGCGAAAATTATTCAAAACAAAACGCCCCATGTGCTACATCGGGCATTTTTAAATTGCATCTCAATCACGACTGAAGCAAGCTTCAGCTCATCGCCTTAATGTTCGGGCTTGGCCACTGTGGTTAACACTGGCTCAACCGTTGTCCTTTTACCAAAATGAAGATGGTTAAACAGGATATTCAGGAAAATCGCCATCACACAGGTCGAGCTAATGCCCGAATGGAACAGGGTTTTAAACCAGGTTGGAAACTGGGCATAGAAGGAATGATCAATAATTGGAATCATCCCGGCGGCTAAAGACGTTGCCACAATAATCAGGTTTTTCTGATCGCTATAGTCCAGTTTAGATAAAGTACGAATTCCGCTGGCCGCCACTGTACCAAATAGGACCAGACCAGCGCCGCCTAATACCGGCGTAGGAATGGAAGCAATAATACGGCCCATAATCGGTAGCAGGCCCAAGATCACCAGAATCAGGCCACCGGCAGCTACCACAAAGCGGCTTTTCACACCGGTAATCGCCACCAACCCCACATTCTGAGCAAAGGCACTTTGCATAAAGGTGCCAAAGAAGGGCGCTACTGCTGAGGAAATCATATCGGCGCGCAAGCCATTGGCAATACGCTTGTCATCGACTTTGGCACCGACAATATCTCCCACTGCAATAATATCGGCCGTGGTTTCAGTTAACACCACCACCATCACAATGGTCATGGCCAGAATTGCAGACAGATGAAAAGTCGGTGCGCCAAAAGCCAAAAAGTCAGGAAAGGCAAACCAGGCACCCTCACCCACTTTGGAAAAATCGCCAAAACCCAAGACATAGGCCAGAATCGAACCGATCAGAATCGCCAGTAAAATTCCGGTACGGCGAATGGTTTCAGAACCAAAACGGCTTAAAAGCAGCAAAATCCCCAGGGTCATGGCGGCCAGACCAATATTTTGCATAGAACCCCAGTCGGGTGCATTGCTATTGCCGCCCATAATCCAGCGCACAGCCACCGGCAATAAAGACAGGCCGATGATGGTAATCACACAGCCGGTCACCACCGGTGGAAAGAAACGGATAATCTTGGCAAAAAATGGCGCCAGCAATAACCCGATTAAGGAGGAGGCAATCACCGCGCCCAGAATGGCATTAAAACCGCCACCCGTGGTGGCAATACCCACCATGGTGGCTACGCCGGCAAAGGACACGCCTTGTACCAGTGGCAAGCGTGCCCCGAAATATTTCACCCCCAAGGTTTGTAACAGGGTCGCCAGTCCGCCCATAAATAATGAGGCAGTAATCAAAATCCCGATTTGCGCAGCAGTTAAACCGGCCGCTGTGCCGACAATTAATGGCGGTGCCACAATACCGCCATACATGGTTAATACATGCTGTAAGCCATAAGTCAGGCTTTTTCCTGTCCCTAAAAATTCATCTTCGGGCGAAATATTCTGTTTGCTCGTTGTCATATGTAGCCCCACGCCGCAGCTTAGTGATGCTTTTCTCTGAAGCCATCCTTAAAAATATACTGGCCCTTGCCTGCATGTTGCAGACAAGCGCGATTCCTGCGGGATTGGAGCAATTACTATGCCATTTTAAAAAATCTGCCGGATTTTGCTGGTAAATCGGCACCAACATGAGGAGGAGATGAACTAGTTAAAAACAAGAAAGAATAGAAAGATAATTTCTTAAATTTTAGAATTTTATCAATTACTTATACCAATATTTTTTCATTCATAATTTTATTCTTTTCCTCTTTTTAAATGGATCACGCACGATGCTGTCCATGTATATAACTCGTAGCCATCCACACCCTTAAAAAGCGCTAGAGGCTGTACACTCACAGTGCATTTTCACAGCCATCGCGGCCAGCAGCAGCACTAAAATATGTCCTGAGCCTGTGGCCAGGTGATCATTAAGAATGCACCTTGCATCTGCCGATACTGCCCCATGACGGTGTTGGGGCAGTATTAAGCTTTGGCTTAAAACAGGTGCAAGAAGTTGAGCTGTTACTTACAGTTTTTCAGCCAATGCCTGCTGATGCGCCTGGATAATCTCCTGCATTTGCTGATTCAGCTTGAGCATGTCCTGATAGGCCTGATTAAACTGTTTCAGGCCTGCATCTTCATAGAACATAAACAGGTTGTTTTTCATTTCCCAGCGATTATTTTTTAGAATCCCAAGCAGCACATAGGCCTGACTCAGGCTCTGTTTTTCCAGCTCAAACAGCACTGTGCCTTCATCATTCTGGCGGCTTTCCAGCAGAGATTCACTTAACTGACGGCGTAGATGCGATTTAATCGGTAATTCTTCAATTTGGGCCAGCGCCTGAGCTTCATGTTCAGTCAGATGCTCCTGATACAGCTCCATCATGGCTTTGACCTGTGACAGCATCGCTTCAGTTTCAGCATAGTCCTGTTTTTTATCTTCATTCAGGCGTTTAATATCCAGAAACTGATCCCATTGCAGCGCTTTCAGCTCACGTAAATAGCTGTTACGCGCTTCGGCACTTTGCACCAGATGGCTAATCACAAATTCAGCCATCAGGGCATAATCACCGCTTAAACGCGGATCGGACGGATCAACCTGAATCGGGGTCGACCAATCCTGCGCCTGTACATAAATCTGCTCGGCCTTGTCATACAGTACGTTCTGATATTCGTGTAATTGGGTCAGTTCTTTTTGTTGTGCCTGATATTGATAAAACATCAATCCAAACACGGCACAGGTCACGAGGACGATGATCCACACTATACGTCGCATATCCTGTCCTCTTGTTGTATTTCTCGTTATCATAACGCTTTGTTGTTGTATCGCCTGTTTTTTAGACAAAATTATTCAACAAAGCACACAAAAGATCAAACAATAAAAATGACTTAAGTGATTTATTTTATTCAGCTAATTTTTTATTGTTTAGCTTATTTTCAAAAAATATAAAGTGATGAGGATGAAAAATACGGTTTGCTGGCGGCAAAGTACCCATCTCGGCTTTAATTCAGGCAAATCATCCCCATCAATAGTTGAAAACAAGGCAAAGAGAATATTCATGCGTGTAGATATCTGGTCCGATGTGGTCTGCCCTTTCTGTTATATCGGCAAAAAACGTCTTGAAGCCGCGGCAGCACAGGTCGGCGTAGAACTTGAGGTGCACTGGCACAGCTTCCAGCTTGACCCGGAGGCACCGGAACGTCAGGAAATTTCCAACTCTGAACGTCTGGCACAAAAATATGGCCGTACCTTGGCAGAAGTAGAAGACATGCAGCGCAATATTGCCAGCATGGCTGCTGAAGAAGGCATCCAGTTTAACTGGGAACAGGCCAATTCCGGCAATACCTTGAATGCCCACCGTCTGATTCATCTGGCGCAAAGCAAAGGCTTGGGCAATGAAGCCAAAGAGGCTTTTTTCTACAGCTATATGACCCAAGGTCTGGCTATTGGCGAACGCGAAACGCTGGAAGATGTCGCTGCACGTATCGGTTTAAACCCGGTGGAAGTCGATGATGTGCTCGATTCCGATGCCTATGCCGATTTTGTGAAATTTGATCAGGATGTAGCACGTGATCAGCTTAAAGTGACGGGCGTACCCTTTTTTGTATTTGACCAGCGCGTTGCTTTAGCCGGTGCCCAGCCACGGGAAGTGTTTGAACAGGTGCTGAAAAAAGCTTTGGAAACACCTACAGACAACGGCGCGCAATGTCAGGATGACCAGTGCGATGTACCGGAACAATAAGCAGTTACATCCTTAAGCATCGCTGCCATAAAAAATCCCCTTACGGGGATTTTTTTCTATGTACTTTATTCCACCAGGAAACTGATTTTTAAATTAACCCGATACTCGGTAATCTTATTGTCCTTAATCACCACTTTCTGTTCATTAATCCAGGCACCCTGCAGGTTTTTGACTGTTTCACCGACTTTGGCAATGCCGCTTTGAATGGCATCTTCAAAACTTTTATTACTGCTGGCATTCACTTCTACTACTTTTGCAATCGCCATGATTGATCCCTCAGTGTTGGTATAAACGTTCATCTTAGAATAAAAAATAGACAATAAAAGAGCGCTTAACCATACCGCGTCAAAAACTTACATCTCTATACAGATCAAGGGATTTGTACAGAGATGACGCATGGATGGGGCAAAAAATCTGGAGATTTTTTCATCTTAAAACAGGATGATCTCGTTCTTGTAAAAATCATCATTAATTTAAATCTTGTAGCTAAATGATTAGAGCAATTATTCTAATTTATTGTTTTTAAATGTTATTTTTTAACAAAAAGTCTTAAACTTGCCGATATGATCATTTTCTCTCAATCACAACGCGCTATCATAGCTGTTGTTTGAATACACTCTCCCACGATGACTTTTCTCCCAAGTCATCCTTTTTTTGTGAAGGTAAGATTGATGAACGTTTTAAAAGCGCTTGGCCTGTTTATGGTCACCCTGTATGCAGCCAATGTATCAGCAGAAATGGTTTATGTACCAAGCTTCCCGACTGAAAAAGCCCACACTGAAACCGTGAGCAACGATCAGCCTGCAAGCGCTGAACAGAACAAAGAAGCTTAAGCACTTCTTTAAATACAAGCAGACCTCAGGTCTGCTTTTTTTATTGCGGTTTAGAACAATTCTGCGGCTGACACCTGATCCGACCGGACAATTTGAGACTGACATTTTTTGTCAATTCGGCAGCATGATCTGTTTATTCTCTGATTTAACTGAAATTTATCTAAAAAATTTTTTAATATTTCTTATATTGAAATCCCAATTTCTGTCATAAATGCCTAAAAATCCACAAAAGCTGACATTTTTTTTCATGTAATTTTTAGTGAAATACCTATAATCAAAGTGATCCAAAACAATTATTTAAGTACAGGTTGATGAGAGAGCAATGCACGAACTTCAAGCCCTGATTCAGAGAAAAATTTCTCCACAAGAGATTAATGTAGAAAATCTGGTGGCGCTGGCGGAACATTATTCACAGCCGCATTCTGCCGAATACAAATTGGTTGAACTGGCCCTGAATATTGTCCTGGCCAGTTATCTGGAAAAAGCACAACAACTGGTTTAAGTTTCCACCATGAATACTTTAGAAAAATCCCGGCTGATTAAAGAACTGCACGACCTAACGGGCGCGCTGGAGCGCCGTTCCTTGAGTCTGTATGAAACCGCCAAGGCCAAAAGCCGGATTAAAAGTATTTTTGTTGAATGCGACCAGCCTCTGTTTAAAAAGCAGATTCTGGCCTATAAGACACAGGTGCAGCCGGAACGTTCTGCCGAAGAATTTGCGCGTGACACCATTTATGCACGTTCTTTTCGGGGCGTGTTTCAGCAGGTCGAGGCGCTAGAACAAGCTTTATATACCCAGCCCGATTCAGGTTGGGCTATCTTGTATCAGCCCGCCTCCGGCTGGCAAATCTGGCTGATTCCGGCACCCGCACGTACTGCCCTGCTCAGTGACTGGGGCAATCTGGAACAGGTCTATCGCTGGATGTTGCAACAGCAGCATCAGTATCGCAGTCTGCACACCGATCTGGAATTACTTAACCAGCAAAACTATGCCGCAACGCAGGCCTTTCAGCATACCGTCGCAGTACGTACAGCTGTAGCGATAGAACCTGAAGCAGCAGCTCAGCAACTCAAGCCTACCAAAGCCGCACCTGTTCAGCCTGAACAGCAAGCAGAGTCTAGCGCCCGTCATCTGCTGCTCAATCAGCTCAGCTGCCCGATTTCCGAATTACCCCTGGACCATCTGCCGGCGGAAAAACTGTGCCGGGTATTTTTACCAGCCCGGCCTGAAGTGATGCAGTATGCCGATGTGCTGGTTCATGATGCAGAGCAAGCGGCTCTGCTCAAACGCCCCGGTTATGTGGCCGAGCAGATCAATGCCCAAGGTCGTTTTATTAAATATCTGGTCTTGTTTGGCGCCTTGGATGCTATGCAGGCCACCCGTTTTGCCCATGCCTTTAGCCAGCAGCATGAACATGAAATTGCCGCAATCCGTGAAATAGACAGCGCTGTACTGGAAAGCCAGCTGTTTGCGCTGGACAGCCTGTTTCAGTGCTATCAACATGCCGAGCAGATGATCTGGCACAAAGAAGATTATTATCCGTTTATTCCGCTACAACTGATTCATACCCAGAAATTTATCCAGTTTGAGGAAACAGCAGCCACGCTGGCCACCCCGCTGATTTTATTAAAAGAGCGACAAAAAATTCGCCTGATTCATGGCCAGCAGCGTTTACAACTGGCTCGTACCGAACCGGCCTATCCCTATATTCTGCTCGATCGTCAGCAGGGCGTGAGCTGGCAAATTATTCAAAAAGTCTTGAATCACCTGCCTGCGCCGGTCGACCCTTTACGTCTGGTTCAGGCCATTCAACGGCTCACCGCCAGTTAATGTTTATGTTTTTGTAGCTGCATCTTGCTTTTCGCCTGAAGATTTTCAACACTAGCAAAAAGAGCTTAAAGATCAGTAAATAATGCCAAGAAAAGTACATTTTATAGCGCCATCATTATTATTATTTTGCCTGTTAGGCAGTGGATATACGGTTGCAGACAACAATACCAACCTGGAGACAGAACCGCAGACCGCACCACCAGGTTATGAGGTGCCACTGGTGCCCGAAAGTGAGGCGGGTAATGGTTTTTTCTATACCCTGCCGCGGCTGATTGATGCCACCCCGACCATTTTGCCGGAACAGTCGAATGAACCGATTGTGCCGCCCACGCATGAAACCGAAGAACAAAGCTGGGTAGACCGGCGCCAGAAGCAGATTCGCCATTGGGCAGACAATACCGCACATAAAATTGATAACTGGTTTGGAGAAACCAGCCCGGAGGAACCGGCCTCTGCGACCTTGCGTATTCTGGTCGACAGTCGCTGGAACAAATATGATGACTACGATATTAAACCGCGGGTACGTGGCCGGATTAAACTGCCGACGCTGGAACGCAAATTAAGTCTGGTCTTTGGTGATGACTCACTGGATAACGAACTGCAAAACAGTGTTGCCATTACCAATGAAAACCCCAGCAACAGCCCGGACAAAACCCTGGATGGTCGACGGGCACGTGAAGACAACAGCTCGCTGGCCTTACGCTGGTCTGACTTCACTGAACGCTTACCCTTTGAAACTGATGCCGACCTCGGGGTGCGTTCCGGTGATGATATTTATGCCCGTTTAAAAATTGCCAAGGACTGGGAACTGGTCAATGACTTTTCCTTTCATGCCGAGCAGATTTACCGTTACGGCCTCGACAGTGAAAACTATTTAAGAACCAACCTGGAACTCATTCATGCCCGGCCCGATCATCCGTTTTTAAGCAACCAGTTTAGCCTGACCTATGCCGATGAACAGGATGATGACCTCAGATGGGACAACTACAGCTTTAGACAGCACCAGTTCTTCCACGGCAACCGTTTTAACTACGGGCTCTACACCGGCGGTTATTATCATAATGATGATTTACGCCTGAACAGCTGGGGGCCATTTGTGTCCTGGCGTCAGCCGTTCTTGCGCGAATGGTTTTTTGTGCAGGGCGACCTGAATTACTATAATGATGACCGTGAAGACCGCAGCCATTACCCGAGTGTCTTGCTGCGTTTAGAAGCCCTGTTCTAAAGCCGTCAACAATATAATCGTGCATTAAAAAACCTCCCGCAGGAGGTTTTTTTAATAGGCTTATTTTAAGAGCAGACTGTTGATGCGTTTCAGGTACTCTGCCGGATTTTCTGGCAGTCCCCCTTCTGCAATCAGGGCCTGATCAAAAATCACATTGGCCAGATCATCAAACTGAGCCGAACCTTGCAGTTTTTGCACCAGTGGATGCTGCGGGTTAATTTCCAGAATCGGCTTCATTTCTGGCACCGGCTGACCAGCATCTTTCAGCATCCGGATCAGCTGTGGCGACAATTCCCCATCAGCCGTAACCAGACAGGCCGGAGAATCAACCAATCGTGTGGTCACGCGCACTTCTTTGGTTTTATCTTTCAGCGATTCAGACAGCTGCTCCACCACTGGCTTAAACTGCTCTGCCGCCTGTTCCAGTGCCTTCTTCTCTTCAGCATCTTGCAGATCGCCCAAATCGACCGCACCTTTAGACACGTTTTGCAGCGGTGTACCATCAAACTCATGTACGAAGTTCATGGCCCATTCATCAACACGTTCAGTCATCAGCAGGACTTCAATGCCTTTTTTCTTGAACAGCTCCAGCTGCGGCGAGTTCTTGGCCGCGGTCAGGCTATCTGCGGTTACATAGTAAATGGCTTTCTGGCCGTCCTGCATCCGCGCTTTGTAATCTGCCAGTGAGGTACTGACCTCATCCTGGGTGGAGGTCGCATAGCGTAATAATTTCAGGATACGCTCACGGTTACCAAAGTCTTCGCCCAGGCCTTCTTTTAAGACCGAACCAAATTCACGATAGAAAGTCTTGAAGTTGTTCTGGTCTTTTTCATCTTCAGATTTGGCCAGACCATCCAGCATGGTCAGCACACGGCGTGCGTTACCTTCACGTATGGTTTTCACATCGCGGCTTTCCTGTAGCAGTTCACGGCTGACGTTCAGCGGTAAATCGGCGCTATCCACCACACCCTGTACAAAGCGCAAATAGTTTGGAATCAGGTTGTCAGCATCATCCATAATAAACACGCGTTTGACATACAGCTTGATGCCAGCTTTGGCTTCGCGGGTAAAAATATCATGTGGTGCTTTTGGTGGAATATACAGCAACTGGGTATATTCGGTGCTGCCTTCGACACGGTTATGCGACCAGGCCAGCGGCGCTTCAAAATCATGGCTCAGGTTTTTATAAAACTCGATATACTGTTCTTCGCTAATCTCGTTTTTACTGCGGGTCCATAAAGCACTGGCCGAGTTAATCGCTTCCCATTCATCAGTTTTCACATACTGGCCGCCTTTTGGCTGTTCACCTTCCGCTACTTCCTCTTCCTGCCAGACTTCTTTTTGCATTTGAATGGGCAGGCTGATGTGATCAGAATATTTATTGATAATCTGCTTCACTTTATAGCTTTGCAGATAGTCCAACGCATCTTCACGTAAATGCAGGATGATGTCGGTGCCACGACCTTCCTTGTTGATTTGCTCGACTTCAAATTCACCGGTGCCACCGCTGATCCAGCGTACACCTTCCGATGCGTCCAGACCGGCACGGCGTGATTCTACGGTAATTTTATCGGCCACAATAAAGCCAGAGTAGAAACCCACCCCAAACTGGCCAATCAGCTGGGCATCGGCTTTTTGATCACCGGTCAGCTTGGACATAAAGTCTTTGGTGCCGGATTTGGCAATGGTCCCCAGATTATCAATCGCTTCCTGCTGGCTTAAACCAATACCGTTATCGGAAATGGTCAGGGTATTGTTCTCTGCATCCAGACGCACACGCACGCGCAGGTCCGGATCATTTTCATAATATTCAGGATGGTTGATGCCTTCAAAACGCAATTTATCGCAGGCATCAGAGGCGTTAGAAATCAGTTCACGCAGAAAAATTTCAGGGTTGGAATAAAGAGAATGCGTCACCAAATGTAAAAGCTGAGCCACTTCAGCCTGGAAACTGTGTTTTTGTGCGCTTTGTTCGCTCATTCATCACTCCTTAAATTGACAGCATTGTTGTATTGGAATGCCTTATGAATTGGAGTGAGGCGACGATTTTTCAATAGGAAAACAAAAAAATATTAAAATGGGCCCTGCTGATAGACCCGCTGCATATACTGCTCCAGCTTTTGCTGACGCATCTGGTAAACCTGGGTCAGACATTCAACCGACTGGCCACAGCGGTCACGCAGGGCCAGCCAGCGCACCTGTTCATCCCGTATAGCCGAACGTGTCCCCATCGGTACCAGACGGTTAATAATTTTATAGGTGGTGGCCATCTTCACATCGGCATCATTAACATTACGATGTTCACAAATGGCATGTTCGGTTGGGGTTTGAGCACGTTCACAATTAAAGCTGGCTGCAGCGGCAGGCAGGCTGATCAAACTGGCGAAGACCAAGGCAAAGGTTGTATTTCTATTCATATTTGATCTTCTCACTTTTTCATTTCTTTCATTTCATTCACTACAAATTAAATGAAAACGAATACTTAACTCAATATTCTGATTTTGTTCTATTGTTATCATTTTGCAATAAAAAGGCCCCATCACCAGGATGGGGCTACGCTGAATTTTATTATTGGTACTTTTTTATAATTAGAATTTGTAGCTATAACCGATGGTGTACACCATTGGATCGATATCTAAATCGAATTGGGCTGCCACATCACCACTTAAAGTAACTTCAGGGCTAAGTTGCGCATAACGTGCATCAAAGAATACGCCCCAGTTTTTGGCATCTGCTGGCTGGAAGTTAAAACCAATCTGGCCGGCAAAACCAAAATCTTCTTTTACTTTCACATCGGTATCACCCAGACCTTTGGTACGCTCATCCCAAGCCACAAATGCGGTACCACCGACACCAATGTACGGTGTAAAACCGGTATTGTTTTTAAAATGGTATTTTGCCGTCAGCGTTGGTGGTAAATGTTTAATACGTACCACATCTGTACCCGCTAACTGAACATCATGGTTAATTGGTGCAGCTAAAAGCAGTTCTGTCGAAATATTGTCATTAAAGAAATATTCAACTGACGGGGTAAATGCATATTCATGATCTGCCTCAACTGTTGCGCCGCCGAGATTATAATCGCCTGTAGGTGCTACAACCGAACCGCCCAGCTTGACTTGCCATTGGCCTGCCATCGCAGAAGCAGAAAGACCCATTAATGCAACGAGTGTAATTTGCTTTAACATTTTAATACCCCACTGGAAGATTATTTATTCAAAAATTAAACATTAATTAATAATAAACACGTTAGAAATTAATATGCAATACTTATCCGATATAATAATTTTATATTATTTTCAAACTATTGATTATTAAATTAATTTATTTTAACCAACCACACAACTTGGTTTTAAATACCAACCTGATTTATCAAGATTAAATAATAATATTCAGATTAAAATACTCAGGTTTATTTTAAACGCTCTATAATATATATTTTAAATACATCTATTATTAGATTATCAGAATGATTATAAGATTTATTATAAATACATCTATGATTCAAAAAAAATCCCGGGATTTTATTCCCGGGATATTTCAGGTTAAAGCACCATGGCGGCAATCCAGCCAAAAATCATCAGCGGGATATTAAAGTGAATAAAGGTCGGCACTACACTGTCTTTCATATGGTCATGCTGACCATCCATATTCAGGCCTGAGGTTGGCCCCAAGGTCGAATCCGAAGCAGGTGAACCGGCATCGCCCAGTGCAGCCGCAGTCCCAATGATCGCAATAGTTGCTGCAGGACTAAAACCAAATTGAATACAGAGCGGTACATAAATAATCGCCAGAATCGGAATGGTAGAGAATGATGAACCGATACCCAGAGTAATCAGCAAACCAATCAACAACATTAAAAAGGCTGCAAGTGCCTGGCTATTACCAATCCAGTCAACCGACGCTTCAACCAGCGCAGAAACCTGTCCTGTTGCCTCAATCACGGCAGCAAAACCTTGCGCAGCAATCATAATAAAGCCAACCAGTGCCATCATCCGCATACCGGTAATAATAACATCGTCCGCTTCTTTCCACTTAAAGATCCCGGCACAGCTCAGAATCGCTACACCAACCAGACCGGCCAGAATCATCGAATCTGAATACAGCTGCACGCCAAGGGTTACCAGAATCGCAATGACTGCCATCCAGATGGTGAACGTCGCCACTTCAGGTTGACCTGATTTTTGTGCCACACCCATTTCAGCCGAAATGCTTTGCTGCTCTTCAATATGCACGTCTTTATATTCACGTGGCTTACGGTATGAGAAAAACACCGCGATCAGCAAACCGACAAACATCCCGAATACCGGAATGGCCATCGCTGTTGGAATCTGGTCATAGCTGATCTCAAATCCATACGGCTTGCCAAAGGTATTAATATTATGGCCCAGAATATCATTCAGGAAGATAGCGCCAAATCCGACCGGCACCAGCATATAGGTGGCCACCAGACCAAAGGTCAATAAACAGGCCACCAGACGACGGTCCAGTTTCAGGTGGTTAAATACCATCAACAATGGCGGAATCAGCACCGGAATAAAGGCAATATGTACCGGAATCACGTTCTGGGAGAATACCGCGGCAATGGCCACCACCAGGAAAATAAAGTATTTGACCCGGTTTTGCGCTTTCAGATCGGCCTCACCCTTTAAGGTGTGAATCATTTTATAGGCCAATAAATCAGGTAAACCTGAACGCGCCAGAGCCAGTGCAAAAGCACCTAAAATACCGTAGGCCAAAGCAATTTTAGCACCACCACCCAGGCCATTATTAAACGCCTCTAAAGTACCTTGCAGGCCCAAACCAGCCAGCAAACCACCCGTAACGGCACCAATGACCAGTGCAAAAACAACAGGAACACGTGCCAACGACAGCCCGAACATGACTGCGATGGCGGCAAGAATTGCAAACATAAGAAAAGACGGATCGAGAAAAAACGCTATTTTATCAGAGATTGATCGCTATTTAGCTGCTGTTGTTGCGCTGTCCGATATTTGTCTTGACCTTGCCAGTAACAGTCAAATTAACTGCCTGATTTTGAAAATGCAAAATCCCGAAGATGTTGAGCAATCCGCTCCGGCTGGCTTAAAATTGCCCAGTGATTGGCCGCAATCTCCACTCGCTGGAAGTCTGCTGCCCAGTTCGGCACTTCATCAATCAGCTCCGGACTGACAAAGCGGTCTTCGGTCAGTACCACGGCCTGTACCGGACAAATCGCCACACGCTGACGTGGTTTGAGCAAACGTGGGATAAAATTGGCCCGATACAGATTGACGCCATATTGACCGTCTTGCTGGATATTCGGGTTTAAGGCCAGACCCGGGCTTTGCTCCAGCTGCTGTAGCATTTTGCCCCAGCGCTCTGCACTCATGTATTGCCACACCGTCGGTGCCAGTAAGGGCAATTGAAACACAGCGATATACCAGGACTTGCCCAGCTGTTTTAAGAATTTGGCCTTACCCTGCTGTAACTGCGCACGCATCCAGAATGCAGCATGATCCAGACAAGGCCCGGAAATGCTGCTGTAAGAGAGAATCCGCTGGCGAAACCGGGCATCGGTCACCGACTCCCAGGACTGAATTGAACCCCAATCATGCGCGGCCAAATGAAATGGCCGGTTGGGTAGCACCGCATCCACCACGGTCAGTAAATCTTCAGACAGGCGTGCCAGCCGATAATCATGAATATGCTTCGGAATGGAAGACTGACCGGCCCCACGCACATCATAGGTCACAATATAAAAATCCTGAATCAGCTGGGCAATAACAGCTTCCCAGACTTCCTGATTGTCGGGATAACCATGAACCAGTACCAGCGCCGGATTGTCCGGCTTGCCCCAGCTTTTGACATACAGGCGCTGCTGGTCTGAGGTATGAATCCACTGCGTATGAGCGTGCATGATGACATCCTGTTCTGTTTATGGGTGATTTCTTGTATTGGCTGTTTATTGGCAAGCGCAGTCAATCAAATCAATGCCACCTGCCGGTTTCTGTTCTAGTATGCAGATCAGTGCAATAAAAATAATTGACCCTTATGAGCCTTTTAAAAAAACTACAGACAATTCCGACCCTGTCCAAATTCCTGATCAATCGCTATGCCCCCTATCGCGGCGCCGGTATTGCGGTCGAGAAAATGGATCTGGCCAATTACCACATTCGTGTCAAAATGCCACTGACACGTAAAAACCAGAATATTGTCGGGGTACATTTTGGCGGTAGCCTGTATGCCATGGTCGATCCGTTTTATATGCTGCTGTTGATGCATCATCTTGGCTCAAAATATATTGTCTGGGATAAAGCCGCGACCATCCGCTTTTTAGCGCCCGGTCGCAGTATGGTCTATGCCGATATCCGTCTCAATGCCATGGAGGTCGCTACCATTCGGGAACTGGCCGAGAATTATGCACCGGTATATCGCAACTATCACCTGAATATTTTTGATGAAGCCGGCGTACGTATTGCCGAAGTGGAAAAGACGGTCTACATCCGCCGCAAAAAGCCGCATGCGGCCAGCTAAATAAAAAAGCGCTTATCTTTAAGCGCTTTTTTATGTGAGATCGTCTGCACCCGACTTAGCGGTTCTGCTCAATCGCGGCACCTGCACCGCCACCAATCGCACCACCAATCGCTGCACCAGTACTACCACCGAAGATGCTTTTACCTACCGCAGAACCAATTGCACCGCCGACGCCACTATAGGTCGCGTTACGGTTTGAACCATCCTGGGTTTTACTACCCACTGCTGCACCGGCACCACCACCAATGGCTGCACCTGCAGTACCGCCGACATTACCACCGACACCACCACCAATTGCACCACCTAAAGCAGCTGCACCAATACGCTGTTCATTTGGAGACATACTTTCACAGCCGGCCAGCATAAAGGTAGATAAGGTGGCGGCTGCCATAACACCGATAACTTTTTTCATGATCGCTCTTCCCCTGTTTTGGTCATAGCTTTAGCTTATTCGATATTGATGGGTCGAATCTGAGCAATATGTTACCAACTTGGTAACCAATAGAGGATTTATGTAAAAACACCCGCTTTGCAGCAGCAACCCGGCCCATCTAACGCCAAAGTACAGCGCGATACCCTTTTTTCAGGCATAAAAAAAGACGCCCGAAGGCGTCTCTTGGTTGTCATTTCACCAGCTTAGAATTCCTGGTTAAATGCCTGACTTAATGCTTGGTCTACATCAGAGAAGTCATTTTGCAGTTCAAATTCTGCAGCTTCTGCTTCCTGACGACGACGCTCTAAGTGGTAAGCCAAACCTGTACCCGCTGGGATCAGACGACCAACAACGACGTTTTCTTTCAGACCACGTAGATCATCTTCTTTACCGGTTACAGCCGCTTCAGTTAACACACGTGTGGTTTCCTGGAACGATGCAGCAGAGATGAACGAATCCGTCGACAGCGATGCTTTGGTAATACCCATCAACTGGCGATCAAACTTCGCTGGGAACTTGTTCTGTGCAAGTACAGCCTGGTTTTCTTGAACCACGCGGATGTAATCCACCTGTTCGCCTTTGATGAAGCTGGTATCACCACCGTCAGTGATTTCAACTTTACGCAGCATTTGACGTACGATGACTTCAATATGCTTGTCGTTGATTTTTACACCTTGCAGACGGTAAACGTCCTGAACTTCGTTCACGATGTAGTTGGTCAACGCCACTTCACCTTTCAGACGTAAGATGTCATGCGGGTTTTGTGGACCATCAGAAATGGTTTCACCACGGTTCACATGCTCACCTTCGAACACGTTAATAGTACGCCATTTCGGAATCAGCTCTTCGTAGATCTCTGAACCATCATCCGGGGTAATCACCAGACGGTTCTTACCTTTGGTCTCTTTACCGAAGCTCACGATACCTGACACTTCTGCCAAAATCGCATGCTCTTTTGGTTTACGTGCTTCGAACAAGTCAGCAACACGCGGCAGACCACCGGTAATATCACGGGTACGTGAAGATTCTTGTGGTACACGACCAATAACGTCACCGACACCAATGGTTTCGCCATCGCGAACCGAAAGAATAGTGTTTTGTGGCAGGAAGTAGAACTGTTCACCACCGTCCACGGTGTCTAACACAACAGCAGGACGTAAATCTTTACCTGACGCAGGACGTGAAGTCACTGGCAAGATTTCGATTGTGGTCATACCGGTTGCATCATCTGTTTTCGAGGTTACAGTGACACCATCAGCAATCTGGCTGAAACGTACTTTACCTGCAACTTCAGTTACCAGTGGATGGGTATGCGGATCCCAAGTCGCCACGATACCACCTGCTTCTACCGCTTCGCCATCTTTCAGCAAGATTGACGCACCGTAAGGCAGTTTATAGCGCTCGCGCTCACGACCTAAGTCATCTGCAATACCAATTTCACCTGAACGAGAGGTCGATACCAGGTGACCTTTGGCATGTTGTACAGTTTTCACGTTGTGGAAACGTACGGTACCTTTGTTACGCACTTGAACGCTGTTGGCAGCAGAAGTTCGGCTTGCCGCACCACCCACGTGGAAGGTACGCATGGTTAACTGTGTACCTGGCTCACCAATTGATTGAGCAGCCATTACACCCACAGATTCACCCGGGTTCACCAAGTGACCGCGTGCAAGGTCACGACCATAACATTTCGCACACACACCGAAGGTCGATTCACATGATACTACCGAACGTACTTTCACTTCGTCGACACCTTGCTCTTCCAGGAAGTTGGCAAGTTTTTCGTCAATTAAGGTGTTACGTGGCAGGATCACTTCATCTGAACCGGCTTTCTTCACGTCTTCAGCAACCACACGACCCAGTACTCGCGTACCCAGGTTCTCGATCACGTCACCGCCCTGAATGAATGGTGTCATCACCAGACCAGCCATGGTGCCACAATCTGGCTCAGTGATCACCAAGTCTTGCGCAACGTCAACCAGACGACGCGTCAGGTAACCCGAGTTCGCAGTTTTCAGTGCAGTATCGGCCAAACCTTTACGCGCACCGTGCGTTGAAATGAAGTACTGAAGTACCGTCAAACCTTCACGGAAGTTCGCCTTAATTGGTGTTTCAATGATCGAGCCATCCGGCTTCGCCATCAGACCACGCATACCTGCAAGCTGACGAATCTGAGCTGCCGAACCACGGGCACCAGAATCCGACATCATGTAGATCGAGTTGAATGATTTCTGCTTCTCGTCTTCACCCTGTTTGTTTTTCACAGTGGTGAAAGACAAGTTGTCCATCATCGCTTTCGCTACCTGGTCATTGGTACGTGCCCAGATATCGACGACTTTGTTATAACGTTCACCGGCCGTTACGAAACCTTGTTCGAACTGTTGTTCGATTTCACGAACTTCAGCTTCTGCCTTGTCAATGATCGCCTGTTTGCTTGGTGGAATAACCATATCTTCCATACCAACCGATACACCTGAACGCGTCGCTTGACGGAAGCCCAAGTACATTAATTGGTCAGCAAAGATGACCGTGTCTTTCAGACCCAGTTTACGGTAGCAAGAGTTGATTAACTTAGAGATGTTTTTCTTGGTCATCTCAACGTTAATTTGCTCGAAGCTCAAACCTTCTGGCACAACTTCCCACAGCAGGCAGCGACCTGGTGTGGTGTCTACAACAATAGTTTGTTGCTCACGCTCACCGTTGTCATTGATGACAGTTTGGTATACACGCGCTTTTACGCGAGCATGCAAATCAACCTGACCGGTTGCAAGGGCACGGTTAACTTCATGCGTATCTGCGAACACCATGCCTTCACCTTTGGCATTTACCGCATCACGGGTGATGTAGTAAAGACCCAAGACCACGTCCTGAGACGGTACGATGATTGGCTCACCGTTGGCTGGAGACAGAATGTTGTTGGTCGACATCATTAACGCACGCGCTTCTAATTGCGCTTCAAGTGTTAATGGTACGTGTACCGCCATCTGGTCACCGTCGAAGTCGGCGTTGAACGCAGCACAAACGAGCGGGTGCAGACGGATCGCTTTACCTTCAATCAGGATCGGTTCAAACGCTTGCAGACCCAAACGGTGAAGGGTTGGCGCACGGTTCAACATCACTGGATGCTGACGAATCACAGATGCAAGAACGTCCCAAACTTCTGGCGTCTCGCGCTCAACCATTTTCTTCGCAGCTTTAATGGTAGTGGCTTGACCAGACGCTTGCAGTTTCGCAAAGATGAACGGCTTGAACAGTTCCAGCGCCATTTTCTTCGGAAGACCACATTGGTGCAAACGTAAAGTAGGACCTACGGTAATCACCGAACGGCCTGAATAGTCAACACGTTTACCCAACAAGTTCTGACGGAAACGACCTTGCTTACCTTTGATCATATCGGCCAAAGATTTCAGCGGACGTTTGTTCGAACCGGTAATTGCACGACCACGACGACCGTTATCAAGCAATGCATCTACAGACTCTTGTAACATACGTTTTTCGTTACGTACGATGATGTCTGGCGCTGCAAGGTCAAGAAGACGCTTCAAACGGTTGTTACGGTTAATCACACGACGGTAAAGGTCGTTCAGGTCAGACGTTGCGAAACGGCCACCTTCAAGCGGAACCAGCGGACGAAGGTCTGGTGGAAGTACTGGCAGTACATTCATTACCATCCATTCTGGCTTGTTGTTCGACTCTTTGAACGCTTCCATCAATTTCAAACGCTTAGACGCTTTTTTCAGTTTCGTCTCAGAGGTTGTTTGTGGAATTTCTTCACGCAGGCGTGAGATTTCATTTTCAAGATCGATGTCTTTTAACAGGTCCTGAACTGCTTCTGCACCCATTTTCGCTGTGAATTCATCACCGTGCTCTTCCAACGCATTGAAGTATTCTTCATCGTTCAGAAGCTGGTATTTCTCAAATGGAGTCATACCTGGGTCAGTCACTACATAAGATTCGAAATACAGAACACGTTCGATATCACGTAAGGTCATGTCTAATAACAGACCGATACGGCTCGGCAGTGATTTTAAGAACCAGATGTGTGCTACTGGAGAAGCAAGCTCAATGTGACCCATACGTTCACGACGAACTTTTGCAGTTGTTACTTCAACGCCACATTTTTCACAGATGACGCCTTTGTATTTCATACGCTTGTATTTACCACACAAGCATTCGTAATCTTTGACTGGACCAAAGATTTTGGCACAGAACAAACCGTCACGTTCTGGTTTGAAGGTACGGTAGTTAATGGTTTCAGGCTTTTTAACTTCACCATGAGACCACGACTTAATCATTTCTGGTGACGCAAGACCAATACGGATGCGGTCAAACTCTACAGGAGCATGACCGTCTGAGTCCGTCTTTTTGCGCATGATATCGAGCAAGTCTTTCAATTTTTTTCTCCGTGTGCCGGTAAGATTTTCACTTTCCGACTGGGTCACAAATATTGTTTTTTAACTGAATTTTAATCTCCCTCAGTCCCCCTTTGTTAAGGGGGAAGCCCCTCTTTTATAAAGAGGGGTTTGGGGAGATTTAATGGAGATTCTTAGTCACCATTTTTCAGTTCAATGTTGATACCTAAAGAACGGATCTCTTTGGTCAATACGTTGAACGATTCAGGCATGCCCGGATCCATATAATGGTTGCCATCTACAATATTCTTATAGATGCGGGTACGGCCTTCAACGTCATCCGACTTCACAGTGAGCATTTCTTGAAGCGTATAAGCTGCACCGTATGCTTCCAGTGCCCAGACTTCCATCTCACCGAAACGCTGACCACCGAATTGTGCCTTACCACCCAGCGGCTGCTGTGTTACTAATGAGTAAGAACCAGTTGAACGCGCATGCATCTTGTCATCAACCAAGTGGTTCAGTTTCAGCATGTACATGTAACCAACAGTGACAGGACGGTCGAAACGCTCACCCGTACGGCCATCATACAATACGGTTTGACCGGTACGTGACAGACCCGCAAGTTCAAGCAAGTCTTTGATCTGACCTTCTTCAGCACCGTCAAATACAGGTGTTGCCAATGGAACACCAGCACGCAGGTTGCCAGAAAGCGCCAAGATTTCATCATCCGTCAGGCTGTCAAGATCTTCTTGCTCGCCGCCCACCTTGTTGTAAATCTTGTCCAAGAATTCACGCAGTTCAAGAATGGTGCGCTGTTCTTTCAGCATCTTGTCGATCTGATCACCCAGACCTTTGGCTGCCATACCTAAGTGCGTTTCTAGAATCTGACCCACGTTCATACGCGATGGTACACCAAGCGGGTTCAGTACCACGTCTACCGGCACACCGTTGGCATCGTGTGGCATGTCTTCAACCGGCAGAATGTTGGATACAACACCCTTGTTACCGTGACGACCCGCCATCTTATCACCTGGCTGGATACGACGTTTCACCGCAAGGTAAACCTTAACCACTTTCAGTACGCCAGTGGTCAGTTCATCACCTGTAGACAGTTTGCGTTTCTTCTCGGCGAATTTCTCGTCAATTTCAAAGCTCTTCTCTTTCAAGAAGGTTTGAATTTGCGTTAAACGTTCCGCAATCGCTTCGTCACTTGGCTGGATTTCAAGCAGATCAACCAGTTCAAGACCAGACAGCATATCTTCAGACAGTTTGTCGCCACGTTTGGTGCCGCCACCGCCATTTGATTCCTGACCTTTTAACAGACGGACAATACGTTCACGTGCTGCTTCTTCGAAGATTTTGTATTCTTCTTTCAAGTCTTTACGGTATGCATCAAGCTGCGCTTTCTCAATCGCCAGTGCACGTTCGTCTTTTTCCAGACCATCACGGGTAAAGACTTGAACGTCGATGACTGTACCTTTTGTGCCCGATGGAACACGTAAAGAGGAGTCTTTCACATCCGCTGCTTTTTCACCGAAGATGGCACGAAGCAGTTTTTCTTCAGGCGTCAACTGAGTTTCACCTTTTGGTGTTACTTTACCCACCAGGATGTCACCGGCAGTCACTTCTGCACCGATGTAAACGATACCTGATTCGTCCAGTTTAGACAGCGCAGCTTCACCGACGTTTGGAATATCAGCCGTGATTTCTTCAGCACCCAGTTTGGTATCACGTGCAACACATGACAGTTCCTGAATGTGAATCGACGTTAAACGGTCTTCTTGAAGCACACGCTCAGAAAGCAAGATCGAGTCTTCGTAGTTGTAACCATTCCAGGTCATGAACGCCACGCGCATGTTTTGACCCAGGGCCAGTTCACCGCCATCTGTCGATGGACCATCCGCCAGGATGTCACCACGTGCAACTTTATCGCCTAAACGTACCACAACGTTCTGGTTGATACAGGTGTTCTGGTTTGAACGCGTGTATTTGATTAGGTTGTAGATATCTACACCTGCTTCACCCGCGATCATTTCATCTTCATTCACGCGAATTACGATACGTGATGCATCAACAAACTCGATCACACCACCACGGCCTGCAACCACACACACACCTGAGTCACGTGCCACGTTGGCTTCCATACCGGTACCAACCAGCGGTTTGTCCGCGATTAGTGTAGGTACGGCCTGACGTTGCATGTTGGAACCCATCAATGCACGGTTGGCGTCATCGTGTTCAAGGAATGGAATCAGTGATGCTGCAACAGAAACCACCTGCTGAGCAGATACGTCCATATGGGTCACTTTTTCAGGTGACATACGTACGAATTCACCGTGGTGACGTACAGAAACGAATTCTTCAGTCAGGTTACCGTCCTGATCTACAACCGAGTCGGCCTGTGCAATCACGGTACCCACTTCTTCAATCGCAGACAGATATTCAACTTCGTCTGTTACACGACCATCAACCACTTTACGGTATGGCGTTTCCAGGAAACCGAAGCTGTTGGCTTTCGCGTAAACAGATAGCGAGTTGATCAAACCAATGTTTGGACCTTCAGGCGTTTCAATTGGACATACACGACCATAGTGAGTCTGGTGTACGTCACGCACTTCGAAGCCTGCACGTTCACGGGTCAAACCACCAGGACCAAGCGCCGATACACGACGTTTGTGGGTGATTTCAGACAATGGGTTGTTCTGGTCCATAAACTGAGACAACTGGCTCGAACCAAAGAATTCTTTGATTGCAGCCGCCACTGGCTTCGCATTGATCAGATCTTGCGGAGACAGGTTGTCAGTTTCAGCTTGTGATAGACGCTCTTTTACAGCACGCTCAACACGTACCAGACCCACACGGAACTGGTTCTCGGTCATCTCGCCCACTGAACGAACACGACGGTTACCCAAGTGGTCGATATCGTCGACTTCACCTTTACCGTTACGGATTTCAACCAATGTTTTCAGTACATCCGTGATGTCTTCGTTCGACAGGATGCCTTCAACTTCGCGCGACTTCTGGTCAGTACCCACTTCATAAGGACGACCCAGACGACGGTTGAACTTCATACGGCCGACTGGTGACAGGTCATAACGCTCAGAAGAGAAGAACAGGTTGTTAAACAGGTTCTCAGCTGCTTCTTTAGTTGGTGGCTCGCCTGGACGCATGACTTTGTAGATTTCAACCAGTGCTTCTTCACGACCTGTAGTCGTATCGGCACGTAGCGTATCTGCAATGAATGAACCGCGGTCGATGTCGTTGGTGAACAGGGTATTGAACTGCTTCACGCCGCCTTCAGCCAGCTTCACCATCACTTCATGGCTTAACAGTGTGTTGGCCGGAATCACATCGCCATCTTTCAGCACGATGTCTTCGGCAGTAATGCGCTCATACAGGTATTCATCCGGCACTGACAGTTTGGTCAGACCAGAGGCTTCCATTTGACGAACATGACGTGCGTTGATACGCTTACCTTGTTCAACAATGACTTTACCATCGGCATCAGTGATATCGAATTGTGCCATTTCGCCACGCAGACGTTCTGGAATCAAGTCGATCTGATAGCTACCCATATCCAGGTAAACAGGAACTTTTTCGTAGAACAGGTCAAGAATCTGTTCGTTGTTATAGTTCAGGGCACGCAGAACCACAGTCGCCAGTAATTTACGACGACGGTCGATACGTACATAGACTAAATCTTTGGCATCAAATTCAAAGTCTAACCATGAACCACGGTAAGGAATAATACGCGCTGAATACAGCACTTTACCGCTTGAGTGAGTCTTACCTTTGTCATGGTCAAAGAATACGCCTGGTGAACGGTGTAATTGCGATACGATTACACGCTCGGTACCGTTGATCACAAAAGTACCGTTATCCGTCATCAATGGCATTTCGCCCATATAGACTTCTTGTTCACGTACGTCTTTGATTGATTTCGTTTCACGATCTTTCAAGATCAAACGAATTTTAACGCGCATTGGTGCCGCATAAGTTGAGCCGCGAAGAATACATTCGCGCACATCAAACTCTGGTTTACCAAGACTATACTCAACAAATTCTAAAGCAGCATTGCCAGAATAACTTTCTATAGGAAAAACTGAACGAAATGCGGCTTGGAGACCGATATCTTCGCGGTTTTTTGGAGATTTGCCATCTTGCAAGAAAGTACGGTACGAGTCGACTTGAATCGCCAACAGGTACGGTGCTTCCATGACTTGGGGCAATTTACCAAAATTCTTACGGATCCGTTTCTTTTCGGTATATGAGTATGCCATCTGGAGTCCTCGGAAAGTAAACCAAGCCCGCCTGCAGAACGGGCTCAGAAGGAATTACGCAGGCCGATATGGCCACCACTCTTTACAAATGCTGCAATTTTTAGTGGTATTAAAACGCTTAACAATATTTTTTAACATTGAAAAATATTGGTAAGCGTTTGATTGTTATCTTTATTTTTAATTTGTATGAAATTTATATCATGCAAACAAAAATCGAGCCGATTATTGTAACGCAAAAAGGCTGATGACCCAAGAGCCATCAGCCATTTTTTGGAGTCGATTATAAAAAAATCGACTCCGCTTAAGCTATTACTTAAGTGTAACTGTAGCACCAGCTTCTTCAAGTTTCTTCTTAAGCTCTTCGCCTTCTTCTTTAGAAACGCCTTCTTTAAGTACTGCTGGAGCACCTTCAACCATGTCTTTCGCTTCTTTAAGACCAAGGCCAGTCGCTTCACGAACTGCTTTAATTACTGCAACTTTGTTTGCACCGAAAGAAGTCAACTCAACGTTGAATTCAGTTTGCTCTTCAGCAGCAGCAGCGCCAGCGCCTGGAGCAGCAGCAACTGCAACAGCAGCAGCAGATACGTTGAATTTCTCTTCGAAAGCAGAGATCAGTTCAACAAGTTCAAGAACAGTTTTTTCAGCAACTGCGTTTAAAATTTCTTCGTTAGTTAAAGCCATGAGAATAACTCCAAATGGAAATTGAATGGTGTGTAAATTGATTTAAGCTTAAGCTGCTTCTGACTCGTTTTTCTCTTTGAGTGCTGTAATAAGGCGACCCAATTTCGAAATAGGAGCTTGAAGAACGTTTGCAAGCATAGTAAGCGCTTTTTCTTGGTTCGGAAGATTTGCAATCACGCTAACTTCAGCACCTTCATAAACCTTGCCGTCAAATGCAGCAGCTTTAAGTTCAAATGCTTTGTTTGTTTTAGCGAAATCTTCGAACAAGCGTGCAGCTGCACCCATGTCGTCTTCAGAAGTCGAGAAAGCTAAGATTGTTGGACCAACAAGAGTTGCATTCAAGATATCGAATTGAGTACCTTCGAATGCACGCTTAGCCAAAGTATTACGCACGATACGAGTCGTAACACCAAGCTTACGCGCTTCAACACGTAAAGCAGTTAATTGCTCAACGGTTAAACCTTGATAGTCAGCAACAACAGCAGAGAACGCGCGAGAAGCAACTTCGTTTACTTCTGCTACGATCTGTTTTTTGTCTTCGATAAGAAGAGCCATTGTAAAACCTCCTAACGGTGATTTATGTACCCACAAGGGATACACTCCCAATTCGTGAATTCATCACTGAACTCACACGCGGAGGAGGAATAAATCACACCACCGCGTCTACGCAGGCTGGGATTTTAAGAGAAGAGCATAAAACTCCCCTCGCCTGAGGTCTTTGACGCTGATAAATTCTCATTTACCAATTCAAAGTCCGCCTGAATGTCCCCTCTCCTTTCAGGAGAGGGCTAGGGAGAGGTTTAACCCTCATCCCAACCTTCTCCCAGAGGGAGAAGGAGACCTTTCAGGACTTTAAAATTCTGTCTAAGTTAAACTTAGTTAGAAACGTTGTTTACATCAACAGTCAGACCAGGACCCATAGTTGAGCTTAGAGTGATCTTTTTGATGTATACACCTTTAGAAGTCGCAGGTTTTGCTTTCTTCAGGTCAGCTACAAGAGCTTCAACGTTTTGACGAACAGCTTCAGCAGTGAAACCTACTTGACCGATCGCAGCGTGGATGATACCCGCTTTGTCTACACGGTAACGTGCTTGACCAGCTTTTGCATTTTTAACTGCAGTTGCTACGTCAGGAGTAACCGTACCCACTTTAGGGTTTGGCATTAAGCCACGTGGACCAAGGATTGTACCTAATTTACCTACAACGCGCATTGCATCTGGAGCAGCAATTACTACGTCAAAGTCAAGGTTACCCGCTTGGATGCTTTCAGCCAGGTCATCAAAACCAACTACGTCCGCGCCTTCAGCTTTAGCAGCTTCAGCAGCAGCGCCTTGAGCAAACACAGCTACACGTACAGTTTTACCTGTACCTGCAGGAAGTGTAGTCGCGCCACGAACAACCTGGTCAGATTTACGAGGGTCAACACCTAGGTTTACAGATACATCCAAAGATTCTTTGAATTTAGCTGCAGGAAGGCTGTTAAGAACTTGTACTGCTTCTTCCAAAGTATAAACTTTGTTTGCTTCTACAGCAGCAGCAATGGCTTTTTGACGTTTAGTTAACTTTGCCATGTCTTATAGCTCCACTTCCAAGCCCATAGAACGTGCAGAACCAGCGATGGTACGTACACGCGCGTCTAAGTCAGCACCAGTTAAGTCTGGTTCTTTCGTAGTCGCGATCTCTTCTAACTGAGCACGAGTCAACTTACCAACTTTAGTTTTGTTTGGTACAGCTGAACCCTTCTGGATACCAGCAGCTTTCTTAAGCAGAATAGCAGCAGGTGGAGTTTTCATGATGAATGTGAACGACTTGTCGTTGTACACAGTGATCACTACTGGAATTGGAAGACCAGCTTCAACTTTTTGTGTCGCAGCATTGAATTCTTTACAGAATGCCATGATGTTAACACCACGTTGACCCAGTGCAGGACCAATTGGTGGAGATGGATTTGCTTTACCAGCTGGAACTTGCAGCTTGATATAGCCGTCAATCTTCTTAGCCATTTTCAATTACCTCTGGGTACAAACGCCGCTAGGCTCCCCAATGATTTCTAAGTAACGATACCGTTACAACAACAATGCCCGATCCATAACAAATCGGGCGTTTTCAACCAGCAGTGAATTAAACTGATTTTTCGACTTGGCGAAATTCCAGCTCAACCTGTGTTGGTCGATTGAATACATTAATCGTCAACGTTAAACGCGACTTGTCGTAAAGGACTTCTTCCACCACGCCTTTAAAGTCGGTGAATGGACCGTCAATTACCAGTAATTCTTCGCCTGGTTCAAACATCGTCTTCGGACGAGGTGCTTCACCAGTATTGCGTACACGTGCAAGAATCGCATCAGCTTCACGCTGCGTAATTGGCGCAGGTTTTTCCGGTGTACCACCAATAAAACCTAATACTTTTGGACATTCTTTTACAATGTGCCAAGTATCATCATTCATTTCCATTTCGACTAGCACATAGCCCGGAAAGAATTTACGCTCAGATTTACGTTTCTTGCCATCCTTCATTTCTACCACTTCTTCGGTAGGAACCAGGACTTCACCAAAGCTATCGGCAACAGCGCTACGCTGGATTCGATCATTAAGCGAACGCATCACTTGTTTTTCATAACCAGAATAGGCATGAATAATGTACCAACGTTTCATAGCTCTCTTACCCGATAATAAATTTAATTGCCCAACCTAAAACGTAGTCAAAACACCACAATAAAATGGATGCTACAACTACAACTGCAAGTACGTGCCAAGATGTGGTCACTGTCTCTTGCTTGGTTGGCCAAGTCACTCGACGCAGCTCGATTCGTGAATCTTTCAATAAACGAACAAAGCCTTTGCCTTGATGGGTGGCGTATAATAAACCTAAAGCCACTACGATACAAGCCAAAATTACCCCAACGCGCACCCAAATATCATTTGCCGGTGCCCAGTACGCTGGTAGATGCTGATTCACCATGGTTGCCGCAATGAATAAAATCAAGGCGATAATCCACAACACGTAGTCTAATGGAGAACCCGAATTTACAACTTCAGCAGGATTATTTCTTTGAGGAATTGGCGCTTCGCTTAATGCGTCACGCGATTTATCATTCGACATTTTTGTACTCGTCGTAGGATTCGCGACTTATTATATGACCAGTTTTGCCAGCATCAAGCTTTTTTTGAAAAATGGCAGGCCAGGAGGGACTCGAACCCCCAACATTCGGTTTTGGAGACCGACGCTCTACCAATTGAACTACTGGCCTGTAGAACAAGCCGAAATCCGCAAACTTCGGCTTGTGAAACTTATTTTATAATTATGCAGTTACTTTAGCAACTACACCCGCACCTACAGTACGGCCACCTTCACGGATCGCGAAGCGTAAACCAGCGTCCATTGCGATTGGGTGGATTAATTCTACTGACATTTCAACGTTGTCGCCTGGCATAACCATTTCAACGCCTTCTTTCAGCTGGATCGCACCAGTTACGTCCGTAGTACGGAAGTAGAACTGTGGACGGTAACCATTTAAGAATGGAGTGTGACGGCCACCTTCGTCTTTAGAAAGTACGTATACTTCTGCGTCGAATTTAGTGTGCGGCTTGATTGAACCTGGTTTAGCAAGTACTTGACCACGTTGAACTTCTTCACGCTTAGTACCACGTAGAAGAACACCACAGTTCTCGCCAGCACGACCTTCGTCAAGAAGCTTACGGAACATTTCAACGCCAGTAACAGTTGTTTTCGCTGTATCTTTGATACCAACGATTTCAACTTCTTCACCAACTTTAACGATACCAGTTTCTACACGGCCAGTTACAACTGTACCACGACCAGAAATAGAGAATACGTCTTCGATTGGCATCAAGAATGCTTGATCGATTGCACGTACTGGCTCTGGAATGTAAGAGTCAAGTGCTTCAACAAGAGCAACAACAGCGTCTTCGCCATATTGACCTGATTCACCGTTAAGTGCTGCAAGCGCTGAACCACGGATTACTGGAGTGTCATCGCCTGGGAAGTCGTAAGTAGAAAGAAGTTCACGAACTTCCATTTCAACTAATTCGATTAACTCTTCGTCGTCTACGATATCGCATTTGTTTAAGAATACGATGATGTAAGGTACACCTACCTGACGAGAAAGAAGGATGTGTTCACGAGTTTGTGGCATTGGACCATCAGTCGCTGAACAAACAAGGATCGCACCGTCCATCTGAGCAGCACCAGTGATCATGTTTTTAACATAGTCGGCGTGACCTGGGCAGTCAACGTGAGCGTAGTGACGAGTTGGAGAATCGTATTCTACGTGAGAAGTATTAATTGTAATACCACGTGCTTTTTCTTCTGGAGCAGAGTCGATTGCAGCGTAATCTTTCGCTTCACCACCGAATTTCTTCGCACATACAGTTGCAATTGCAGCTGTTAAAGTTGTTTTACCATGGTCAACGTGACCGATTGTGCCCACGTTAACGTGTGGCTTATTACGTTCAAACTTAGCCTTAGCCATGTTTATTTTCCTCGTTTACGTCGAACACAATCTGAGTAATACCCAGCCTCGACATATCGCCTAAAAAACTAGACACCTAATACTTAAAAAGCAGACTAAATAGCCTGCTTTCTTTAAATCTCATGCAACCAAGTTGCTAAACTGTATCTGGAGCTCTTATCGAGATTTGAACTCGAGACCTCTCCCTTACCAAGGGAGTGCTCTACCACTGAGCTATAAGAGCGATCATCTTCGATGATGGAGCGGGAGACGAGGATCGAACTCGCGACATGCAGCTTGGAAGGCTGCCGCTCTACCAACTGAGCTACTCCCGCACATTGTTGGTAATGTACCACTTCATTCGAAGTTAATGGTGGTGGGAGAAGGATTCGAACCTTCGAAGCTTACGCGGCAGAGTTACAGTCTGCTCCCTTTGACCGCTCGGGAATCCCACCAATATCACACTTATTGCAGTGCTCGTTCTTTACTTCACATCTCGAATTCTCTAAGATGGTGCCGGCACACGGATTCGAACTGTGGACCTACTGATTACAAGTCAGTTGCTCTACCAACTGAGCTATGCCGGCGTTTCTTAGTGTTTCGTACGTTTCGTATCGGAACGGTGTGCAGTTTAGCAAAACTTGAAATCCGTGCAAGTGTTTTTTTAAAAAAAACCGTCAAAAACTCACAAAATCAATCCGTTTGACGATAATTCAACCGCTTTGATCACTGCGCGAGCTTTTATTTGGGTTTCATTCCACTCAGATTCAGGATTTGAGTCGGCAACCAGCCCTGCGCCAGCCTGCACATAGACCTTATTTTCACGAATAACACAGGTCCGAATCGCAATCGACATGTCCATTTCGCCATGCCAGCCTAAATAACCAACAGCACCACCAAAAATTCCACGTTTTACTGGCTCAACTTCGTCAATAATTTCCATGGCACGGATTTTTGGTGCCCCAGAAAGTGTGCCTGCCGGGAAAGTTGCCTTAAAAACATCCAATGCATCAACATCATCGCGCACTTCACCTTGCACATTGGACACAATATGCATGACATGCGAATAACGTTCGATCACCATTTGATCAGTCACCTGCACTTTACCAATTTTTGAGACGCGACCAACATCATTACGACCCAAGTCAATCAGCATTAAATGCTCGGCAATCTCTTTTTCATCAGAAAGTAAATCTTTTTCCAGGGCCAGATCTTCTTCTTTGGTTTTACCACGTGGACGTGTGCCAGCGAGTGGACGCACGGTGGCAATACCATTTTCCAGACGCGACAGGATTTCCGGCGATGAACCGACAATATGAAACGGGGTGTTATTGTCCAAGGTTCGCCCTTGCACCAGGAACAGATATGGTGATGGATTAAGGTGACGTAAAGCGCGATAGACCTGTAACGGCTCACCATCAAAGTCAGACACCATACGATGTCCCGGCACCACTTGCATGACATCACCAGCACGGATGTATTCTTTAACCTTCTCAACCGAAGCAATAAAGTTGTCATGCCCAGTTAAAGATTCAAAATGCGGCGCCATATGAGTCTGTGCTTGCAGATTCACCGGTGTCGCCAGCAACTGCTCCAGCGCATCCAGTTGTGCCTGTGCTTTCTGATAGGCATCAGCATCATTACTATCGGCGTGCACAATCAGGAATAAGGTATCTTTTAAGTTGTCAAACACGATCACGGTTTTAGACAGCATCATCCAGATATCTGGCAGGCCCACCGGATCGGCGTCTGGAATATTGTTCAGGCGCGGTTCGATATAACGCACGGCGTCATAGCCAAAGTAACCGACCAGTCCACCAGTAAAGCTTGGCAACGCCGGTAAATCGGCCTGTGTTGGCACTTTAAACTGGGCCTGGAAATCACGGATAAACTGGAAAGGATCACTACACGGCTGCTGTAGCAGTTCGCCATTGGCCTGCTGAATGGTCAACCGCCCTTCATTGCAGGAAAACACGGTTGACTCGCCCAGGCCAATAATCGAATAGCGCGCCCAGTTTTCACCACCTTCAACAGATTCAAACAGATAAGCCTGTTCATGCTCTTTTAAACGCGCAAACACAGACAATGGGGTTTCGGTATCGGCCAGACGCTGACGGTAGACAGGAATCAGGTTATAGCCGGCAGCTTGCAGTTGTTGATATTGGGCTTGAGTGGTCATGTTGAATCTCTTTCATTTTCGCGGGGTCATAGGAAGGTTGCTGGTAGGTGCTGACTTAGTGACGCCATCGAAAAACTACACAATCACTCATTGCGGTGTCCTTTTACATCTATTCTTACATTAGGAAGCTAATAATTCTGTCAGATTATCCACCACTTGCTGCGGCTGACAATCATAAATACTCTCGCCATGATTATAGCCATAGCTGACTACAATACAATCAATACCGGCACGACGTGCGGCTTCCACATCATTGGAAGAGTCGCCAATCATCAACACTTGGGATTTTTCTACCCCAAAGGTCTCAACACAGTGCAATAACTGGCGTGGATGCGGTTTACGTTCGCTAAACCGATCACCACCAATCACATCAACAAAATAATGGCTCATGTCCAGTGCATCTAAAATGGCGCGTGATGGCAGCTCGGGCTTGTTGGTGACACAGATCATTTTTTTCTGCTGCTGTTTGCCCCATTCCAGAAACTCCAGAATTCCGGCAAAAGGCTGGGTATCCAGACAAGGATCGGCATTGTAAATTCCTAGGAAAGTTTCCAGCAGCTGCTGATGCTGATCGGGATGCACCTCTCCGGTTAAATGCAGCAAGGTGCTGTGACAAAATACCGAGGTGCCTTTGCCAATCCAGGTGCGTACCTGTGCTTCGGTGACCATGGGCAGCTGCAAGGCATTCAGGCTCATATTCATGGCACGATACAGATCGGTGGCTGAATCGACCAGCGTACCGTCCAGGTCAAATAAAATCAGCTCACGGGTGTCAAGTTTGGCCACAGACATTTTGGTCCTCTCAAAAAAATAAAGGCATGCCAAAGCATGCCTCGATTGTATGCTGTGTCGCGGTTTATTTAAACAACAGCCAGGCAATAATTGCCAGGATCACCAGCACAATAATGGTCATCAGGCCGACAGAGGCATTTTTCTGCTGCTCTTTTTCCTGCTCAACCCGTGATACAGGCTGCTCAACCGGTACCGGTTGTGGCTCTGGGGTGGCCGCGCTTAAATCGGTCCCTTCAGGAATTGGGGCTGGTTTTGGTACACCGACATTGGTTGGCATGCCATCACGTGTCAATTGTACCGATGCATCACGCTCTTTCAGCTCAGGCATACCCTGATCATTCATCTGCTGTGCCGGCGTTTTCACTGCTACAGTTTCTGTCGGCTCGGCTGCAGTAGCGGTTTCCACCACATCCAGCTCAGGAATCTGTTCTACTTCGGTGCCTGCAGGCGCAAGCGGCTCATCTGCCAACAGTTCCGGTTTGGCTGGTGCCAGGACTGAAAATTTAAAGCTGGCAAACTGGACAATATCACCTTCATGCAACGGAGTTTCCTGATCAATCCGCAGGTCATTCACAAAGGTGCCATTGGATGAATTTAAGTCTTGTACCCACAGGTCTTCAGCTTTCAGTAACAACGCAGCATGTTTGCGTGATACTTCAGCCGACTGCAGCACCACATCAGCTTCCTGATGACGCCCCACCAGCATGTCACGATCAACACTAATTTCCTGCCCGGTAAATTCACCCGTAATTGCTTGTAATTTCCAAGTCATAGCGAACTTCTCTTTAAATTTTTGCCCATCATAACATGCTCAAAACCAGATTCCATGTCCGCTCTGTTAAGAGCGCGGTCTTAAGGTGGTCGTGGTGGTGGTATTGGTGGTTTTGCTGACTTGCGGGCTTAAGGTCTGACGCTGCAGCGCCGGTTCTACCGCAACGGGTGTGGTCACCACAGCCGCCCCCGACTGTGCCGCAGGGGTCGCGGATGGCACCTGCTGATAACGGGTTTGATTTAGTGGAGTTTTAGACACTGGCACCCGCTGCTGATAGATATCTTCCACCCGCTCCGGCAGTTTGGCAAAATTACCATCCTGATCCAGTGCCAGTTGCAAGCTATACAGCTGACTATAACGCTGCTGCGAAATCCGGCGGATATCATTCTGATCTCCAACAATGGTCGGGTGAATAAAGATCAGCAGATTACGCTTCTGATTGGACTTACCATCGGAACGGAATAAACGTCCCAGTCCTGGAATGGCACCCAACCCCGGCACGGCCTGGCGAGAATAGGCAGTGTTATCTGAAATAAGACCACCCAAGACAATAGTCTGACCATGCTCGGCCAGAATTGAGGTTTTAATTGCGCGTTTGCTGGTGACCAAGTCCTGCGCCTGACCTTTGCTGGATTTAACCCCAGAAACTTCCTGTTCCACTTCCAGACGCACTGTGCCATTTTCGCCAATGTGCGGCACCACTTTTAGGGTGACCCCGACGTCCTTACGCTCAATGGTGGTATAGGGATTGACGGTACCATTTCCGGTACTGACCGAACCAGTGACAAACGGCACGTTCTCACCAACCACGATATAGGCTTCTTCATTGTCCATGGTGACAATAGATGGGGTCGACAACAGATTGGATTTGGTGGTTTCTTTTAAAGCTTGAATCAGCGCGCCATACAAACGGCGTGAACCATCACTGCCTTCCTGATAATCCCCCAACACCAGTGAGGTACCCGCGCCAATCGCGCCACCCGCACCCGCTGCACCTCCAGTTAAATAACCGGCGGCAATATTTTTCAGGCTAGACCCCAAGTTATCAAAATTGATCAGGCCAATGCCACTGCTTAAATCACCCAGGGCCCATTGCACGCCAAGCTGATCGGCATCGGTGCCTTCTACTTCAATAATCGCGGCTTCAATGAGAACCTGTTGACGGCGTGTATCCAGCTGCTGAATCGCAGACTCAATTTCGCGCATCAGCTGTGGATCGGCTTTGACCACCAAGGCATTCTGGCTACTATCGGCAATAATACTGACGCCATTGCCATTAAAGCTGGTGATCTGGCTCTGCTGATCAAAACCGTTATTCAGGGTAATACTTGGCGAGGTACTGCCTGTGCTATTGCTGGATGTGCTGTTACTGCTGTTATTGACCAGACTGCTAACGCTATTGTTACTGCTATTTTTCGTATTGGAAGATGAGCTGCTGACCGCCTGCCCCGATACCAGCCCTTGCAGAATTTCCGCCAGGCTTTGCGCACTGGCATATTTTAAGCGGAAGACTTTTAAGCCACCAAGACGGTCGGCCGCCGGCACATCCATCATTTCAATCATCTGACGGATGCGCTTGCGGGTGGCAGTATCGCCTTTAATGATAATGCGATTGGTCCGGTTATCCGCCACAATTCGCACCCGCGAACCTTTGAGATCTTTGGCATTGCCGGTCGAACTCATTGACTCCAATAGCCCGATCACTTCTTCGGCCTGACTGGACTGTAGCGAGATGGCTTCAATATCATTTTGGCCGGTGCCATCCAAATTACGGATAATATTTTCCAGCTGATAGATATTGCTGGCCCGGTCCGAAACAATCAGGGCATTGGTGCCGGCCACCGCAGACAGGTGGGCAAATTGCGGCATTAAAGGCCGTAAAGCCGGAATCATGTCATTGGCATTGGTATTTTCCAGCCAGATGACCCGGGTCACAATCTGGTCGCCGCGCGCATTCTGGCGTGCATCAAACGGAATTCCGGAGCTTTTGACATTGTTATCTGGCACCAGCTTGATGGTATTGCCCGAGGGAATAGCCACTACCCCATTAACATTAAGCACGCCCAGAAACAGGTCATAGACTTCATTGCGGTTCAACGGCTTGTTGGAAATGACCGTAACATTGCCGCGCACCCGCGGATCAACCGCGAAGTTTTTACCGGTAATATCGGCCACTTCATTAATAAATGCAGTCAGGTCAGCATCACGTAAATTAATTTTCCAGGTTTGTGCATAGCTCGCCGTACTTACCATAGCCACCAGAGGTGCACCGACCATCAATGCCCAAAGCGGACGCTCATGATTTAATAAAGCCATAATCTACCGTGTTTCCTAACCCTATAAGGTGACAAATCCGTCACTTAAAATCTTGTTGTACCGTGATGACCTGGTCACCACGCTGAACTTCCAGTCTGACCTGACCCTCCTGTCTTGCCTGTTCCAGCAATTGGGCTTCATTTTGCCCTTGTCCGACAGCCTGACCATTTAAGGATAAAATCCGGTCGCCTGGTTGTAATCCCAATCTGCTTCTGAGTGCCGCCGGTGTCCGTGCGGTAATTTCATAGCCCTGACCATTGCCACTATTCACGCCCATATCCTGTAAATAGCGTTCCCGGTCTTGCTGAATCTTTTGCACTGCCTGACCAATCGCATTTTGCGCAGTTGTTGCCGGTGCCGGATTTCTGTTGGGTGCAGCTGGGCTTTGTGTCGGCACAATCGGCTGATTCAGCCCGTTTTCAATGCCTTTAAACTCTATCTCACGGGTGGCGCCACTGCTATGACGCAAAACCACCCGATCCCAGTACACTTCAGCCAACTGATAACCACTGCCTTCAATCACATCGCCGACGCGATAGCGCTCTGCCACCTCATTGACTTTGAGCACGGCAGAAGAAAACTGGTTGGGATAACCGACCATCACGCCTTGTAATTGAAGGTTCAGATTGTCTTCGGCCTGCGTACGCTGGCTCGCTTCATGAAACAAGGCAAAACTGCTGATATTCGGTACACGCAGCTGCTGCGAACCCAGTTCGACCCGATCCAGTTGCATCGCTTGAGGTGGCGCCAGTAATAGCCAGAACAGACTGGCCAGCTTCCAGCATAAATACAGAATCAGCAGCGCCAGCAATACCGGTGCGACACGATCGGCCTGTTTCAACTGGAGAATCTGCAACTGTTCCCAGATTTTCTGCATCAGAAGCCTCCCTTGAACAGCGGCTGGCGGGTACTGATTACATAGGTATCGGCACCAGCCTTGCCTTCATAAGAAGGAACATGCATCAATAAACGCTGGGTCAGCTGCACATCCAGCATCATCTCCTGATCCAGACTCAGATTTATCATTTTCTGGTCACGTGCATCACGCACATCAATTTTCAGTTTTCCGCTTTCATCCGACAGTGTGCCTTTCAGCGTGGGCACGGTCATGCGCTCTTGACGCTGGGCAAACTGATACACCAGCTCCCCGCCGGCCCAGTTGAGCTGGCCCTGTGCCTGGGCAAACCCTTGCTGCTTGCTATAGTTCAGATCGATATTTTGTAATTGAATCGGATTGGTCGGCCATTGCCAGTCGACCAGGGTTTTTAGAGTTTCTGGCGCAACACGGCCATGTACAGCGTTCAGCATGAAGGTCCCAAAACGGTAACCCATCACGCCTTTTAATTCGGTATGACCACTATGGATTTCAACATCGGCTGCCACTTTCAGCAATAACAGGTCTAAAGGACGCGTATTCCAGCTTAAGCTGCCACGCAACTGTCCCTTGTGCCAATCTGCCTGCCCCTGCCAGATGTTACCACTGACATTATGTAAACTCTGATTGTTTTTATAAAACTTTGAAATTAACCAAGCTGCAGGAATCTGTAATAACACAAAAATTAAAAAAGCAATGATGGCGAAAATCCACCACGTGATGTATCTCGGTTTCTTTATCATTCCACCACGACCAACCTATCTAATGCATTCATGAACAAATTGTTATTTTCATGCACACATTATGCACACTTTTTTTACAACACCAACGGATACACATAAAAAAACCAAGCAGTTCTGCTTGGTTTCGACACTCTAGTGCGCTTAGATGACAATCTGATGAAGTTTAGATCAAGAAGTCTTCAAGCTTGGCACCTTTTTCCAGTTCTGCCACTAACCAGCGCGGTTGCTTACCACGACCTGTCCAGGTTTCATTGGCATTGGCTTTATTACGATAACGCGGCTCTACCGATTTACGTACATTCTTTTTACGTTTAGACGCACCAAACTCAAGAATCTGTTCAATGCTTAAACCCGCATTTTCAGCAATTGCCAAAATCTGATTATATGCATCTTCAACTGCCTGGTCCTTTTTCGATGCAATTAATGCTTCCGCTTCTTCCTGCAAGCGCTTTAATTGTTCTACAGACAAATTACTAATATCGGGCATCATATTTACTCCACAAGTATGCTTTTATATTAATTTACTTCAATTGCATTAATACATCATATTTTTATCTGAATTAAGTTTCAATCATTATTTGAAATGAAAAACAATTATTAACAGAGATAAATAATCTATTTATTCGGGATTAGAATTAATCCAGATAATGCCCCACACTATTTTCCAAAGCCAAAATATGCTGCCGAATCGACTCGGGTAATGGCATTTTCTGCATACTTTCAGAATTCACACAAACCATGATGGCTTCTGCACTCGCGACTACAGCCTGTTGCTGCTCGCTCCATAATATATAATGCATGCGAAAAGCACTATTTCGGATTTCCTCAACCCGTACACCTATTTTTAAGGTATCCGGATAAAATACCGGACGCATATATTTGCACTGATTTGATGCCACTACCGTCGAAAAGGATTGCTGCATCATTCTGATCTGATCCATATAATGAATGCGGGCACTTTCAATATAGCGGTAATACATCACATTATTGACATGACCGAGCGCATCCATATCGCCCCATGCCACCACTTGTTGATGAATTACTGGATAATCGGTTAATTGCATGCGACTTTACCTAGATTTTAATTTTCATGAAATGACTATTATTTTCAAACACCAGATTTAACTGCTGCTGTAAATGCGGTTGATCTTTTAATGCCGATTTAATTCTTAAATAGTTCATTAAAATATGTTCCGGATATAAATCCAGAAGCTGTGCTGCATCGTCATGACGACCGGTAGCTTCCAATATATGCCATTTGGCAAAACTCAATACCGGTAAAGCAGGATATTGCTGTTCCCACTGATTCAGATAATCTTCAATCTTGAGATAATCCGGTACCGGTTTTAACAGCTGCTGCTGGAACCATAAATAGAACACATCCTGATGAAACTGTTCAGACAGTAAATGCACCGCCAGATGCTCCTGCTGCTCTCCCATATCGCTTAAGCGTGCCAGCACTTTTAACCACAGCACTTTAATCGCATACGGCTGGCTAAACATCTGCCCTGACAGATTGCAATAACGCTGTTTTAAATCCTGCAATGCTTCCGGTGTGGCCTGCTCAAAATGCTGCAAGATTTGCTCAAGCCATAACTGCTTGCTGTCCAGCCCTAAATGCCCATATTGGGTCGCACGCAAATATAACCATGGATACTGCAGCGCAAACTCTCCCCACAGTGCGGTTAAGCGCTGTTCATAGGCTTGTTTAACATCTTTGAGCCACGGCGACAGTTGATGGCCATTTAAAAATTCCAGATGGGTCAGGGCTTTTTCCGGTTGCTGCTGCGCCAGATAAATTTCAATACGCTGCAACTCGGCCAGCTCAAAGGCCATGGCCTTGCTCTGGTTTAACATCTGCAAAGCCACCGGATAATCCTGCTGCATCAGCGACAGGCGTGAATGAATCACGGCTTTTAATAAACCAGACTGGTTAAATACCTGACGGATAAAGGCGTCCTGCTCACGCGCGGCATCCAGCAGCCAGATTACTGCCATTTGCTCATAAGGATGTAAATGCTGGAAATCAAACACCGCTGCCTGCTTACGCTGTTCACGGCTTAAATAACGCTTTAGCATCGCCCAGATCAGCTGCACCACCAGACTGATCAGCATCAATAAAATTAAAAGCACCCAGATATTGGTCTGTAGCTGCCAGTCACGCCAATACAGGTAAACATAGCCCGCGCCATAGCCATAACTGAATACACTGAGCAAGGCCACCAGCACTAACGTGACCAAAACATAGGCCAGAACAATCTGCTTCATGATCATTCATCCAATAAGGTGCGGCTGGTCAGCACCGGCACAGGAATCACGGTCAGGCTCTGAATTTCCGCCAATTCAGCGCTTAACTGCTGCGCCCCCCGATCCGGCAGCAGCTGTAACAGATGAAAAATTTCAGTCAGCTCCTGCTGATAATTCAGATATTGGCCTTGTCCTAATAACTGACGTGCCAGTAATAAACGCAACTGCGCTTCTTTTAACAGCAATTGACGCTGACTAAGTACAGTCGCTGGCTGCTCGGCGGCTTCCAGTTTCAACCACTTATGCCAGAAGGCCGGATTGGCCTCTTGCGCCGGCTGCAGTTGTGGCTGCTGGATTTCCTGACGCAACAGCTGATCCAGCTGCTGTAGAGCCTGAGTGACCTGCTGCTGCTGGGCACTGCGCTGTGCCGCAAATTGCTGGATCAGCTGCCGGTCTTTGCTCAGGGTTTGATGCAGGCTTTCGGCCAAGGCCGGTGACAAAGCCCACTGATTCAGCTGAACATCCAGTACTGCCAACTTTTCCAGTGCATACGGATATTGCGCCTGCTTTAAGGCAAATTCGATCAGTTCCAGCTGCTGTTGAAGCATCTGCTGCGGCGTGATCGTGGTCTGGCTGATCTGCACTGTAGTATTAGCTGCAGGCGCACTTGAAGATGCTGACGGTGAAGGATTGCTACTCTGGCGCTGCAAAGCCACTAGCTGGTCATTGAGATTGGCGCGGCTTTTTTCCGCCTGATGCATACTCTGAGACAATTCGGACTGCTGCGCCGTTATTTTAAATACGTCATAGCTCAGCTTTAACATCCAGGCCAAGCCGATGATCAATAATAAAATAAGTAGCTTCTTCATGCGTGTCCTGATTTAAGCTCAATCTGCTGCAGTATTGTTTCTGTTTTTAAATTCGTCAACTTGATCAGTTGAAAACGGGTGTGATGCTGTTGTTGATAATCCATCAACAGCGCTTCCAGGCGGTCACCCAGCACCAGATAACGTCCCCGGTTCAATAATTCTTTTTGCGCTTGACTCAGCCGCAACCAGTTTAACCAGCTGGCCTCACTGCTAATCAGCATCCAATAGTCCCGGTGCTGCTGCAGTTGTGGCAATAGCGCGGGCATCTGCTGAATGGACGCGGCCGGACACTGACGCTGATATAAAATAAAATTCAGAATCTGCATTCCGGCCTGTTGCAGGCTGTCCATCATAAACTGACGACCGCCTTCACCGCGCCAGAAGGCAATACATGAACCGGCCGCCAGGGATTTTAATAAAGGCAGTTCCAGCATGCCTTCCGAGGTTTCAACCTCCGGCACGGCGCTCGAAATTCCGTATTCTGCCAGTACCTGCGCCGTTTTTTCACCAACCGCAATCCACTGTAAATGTTGTAATTGATCGAGATGAATACCGCTTTGCGCCAGATACTCCATCCCGATGTGTACTGCGGTCGGGCTGACCACCACAATCCGCTGCGCCTGCAGTAATTGCTGGTACAGCTGTGCCAATGCATCGGACCAGGGACAGGCCTGTAATTCCAGCAGAGGCAGCTCAATCACCGACCAGGCCTGTTGCCTTAAAGCCTGTGACAAGGTACAGGCACGATCGGCCGGGCGGGTATTAATAAACAGCATCTTAATATAAGGCTTTTAGCAGCTCACCTGCCCCTTGTGCCAACAGGTTCTGTGCCAGTTGTTCACCCAGCTGTTCGGCCTGCTCGGGTGCGGCACTGAGCTGTGCGCTTAACAAGGTCTGGCCATCGACACTGCCCACCCGGCCTTCCATCGACAGCTGGCCATCTTTTAAAGTGGCATAACCGGCAATCGGCACCTGACAGCCACCTTCCAGATAAGCATTAAACGCACGTTCTGCGCGTACACAGACATTGGTTTCATCATCCATCAACGGCAAAATCAGCTCGAGTACGGCCTGATCATTAGTCCGGCATTCCAGCCCCAAAGCGCCCTGACCCACGGCCGGCAAACTCACTTCAGGCGCGAGCGTATGACGAATCCGCTCACTAAGGCCCAAACGCTTCAGGCCGGCACTGGCCAGAATAATCGCATCATATTGACCTGCATCCAGCTTGGACAGACGGGTACCAACGTTACCGCGCAAATCAATAATCTCCAGGTCAGGGCGTGCTTTTAAAATCTGGCATTTACGGCGCAAACTGGACGTTCCGACTTTGGCACCCTGCGGCAAGTCCTGAAAGCTGGCATAAGTATTGGACACAAAGGCATCCAGCGGATCTTCACGCTCGCAAATCACCGCCAGGCTTAAGCCTTCTGGTAGCGCCATTGGCACATCTTTCATGGAATGCACAGCAAGGTCAGCACGACCATCTAGCAAAGCTGCTTCTAATTCTTTGACAAACAGTCCCTTGCCCCCAATTTTGGCTAAGGGGGTATCGAGAATTTTATCACCCTGGGTCACAAAGGTGACCAACTCCACGTTTAGACCGGCATGTAAGGCTTCTAAACGCGCACGAATGTGTTCCGCCTGCCATAATGCCAGCGGGCTTTGTCGAGTTGCAATTTTCAGGGTGTTCATCATGTCAGTGAAAGCAAATAAAAGGATTCCCTTAAACTTAACCTGATCGCTTGAAAATGCAAGTCAATTTGCACCCTGAGATGGCGAAAAAGCCATTTCAACCGGTGCTTACAGTTTCTGAATACGTTCTCTTAAGGTCGGTAAATGACGACGGCTTACTGCCAGACGTTCTTCCAGTTCACGACAACGCACCTGATACTGACCGGTATTAATCACTTCCAGTCCTTCAAGATAATGAATCGAGACCAGCGCATTGCGATGAATCCGAATAAACTGGTCGGCAAATTCATGCTCCAGGTCTTTTAAGGTTTCGTCAATCAGCACGCTGCCATTTTTATGGCGCACGGTGACATATTTTTGATCTGCTAAAAAATAATAAATATTTTCTACAGGCACCAGTTCAACACCACGATAAGTTTTCGCCGTGATCTGGTGGCGTTTTATATTCAATTCTTCCATATTTTCTTTTTGTTTTATGTGACTCAGCTGGGCTTGCGTGAGTTTGGTTAAGTGATCTAAAACCTGCTGCAATTCCTGTTGCATGACCGGTTTTAACAAATACCCTTCTGCCTGCGATTTAAATGCATCAAGTGCATGCTCATCATAGGCGGTACAAAAGACAATTGCCGGCATGGGGTCAAGCTCGCGCAAATGCTGGGCGCAGCTTAGTCCATCCATTTCTGGCATCTGAATATCTAATAACACGACATCTGGCTGATGTTCATCTGCTAGCTCAATGGCCTGCTCACCATGACTGGCGGTTGCCACCACCTGATGTCCAAGTTGAGTCACCAAGCGGGCCAAACGCTCAGTTGCAAGAGGTTCATCATCACAGATCAGAACATCCATTTATCCCTCCTTTACGTTAAATCATTTATTTTTATAGCTTAACGTGAATTTTTTTTTATTTATATGGATACTGTACCACGGTGGTATACATGCCCTCCCCTGCATACGTTTGAAAGACCACCTTTCTTCCATAAAAGGCGCGTAGACGCTGTTGCACATTTTGAATTGCAATACCATGTCCTTGTCGTAAATTCATTTTAGCGTTTACGTAAGGGTTTGTAATGACGATATTGACTTGATTTTCCAAAATTTCTACCAATACGCTAATGGTACTCGGTCTGGATATTTTTTCAACACCATGAAAAATACTATTTTCCAGTAAAGGTTGTAAAGTTAATAAGGGAATTTGTACCTGACTGAGCAGTTGCGGCTGTTCAATTTTCCATTCCACCTGCAAGCGTTCACCCAGACGAATCTGCTCAATCTCCAGATAACGCTGGCATAATTCAACTTCTTCCTGCAGCTTGACCAGCTTGACTTCCTGTAAACTGGCACGAAACAGACGTGACAGATTGAGCAGCATCTGCTCGGCTTTTTCAGGATCAATCGCAATCAGGCTAATGACATTATTTAAACTGTTGAATAAAAAATGCGGATGGATACGCGCTTGCAAGGCATGCACCTTGGCCTTTAGAGCACTTTGCTCGCGCAGATAATTCTGTTCGCGCAAATATAAATAGCGAAAACAGAATGCTCCCAGCAAGATGCCATAACTTAAATGCAAATCCAGCCCGCCCCCCAGCTCGGCTGCAGTCAAGTCACGCAGATGAAAATTCTGGCCAAAATGCGTCAGCAGATTCAGGCTTAAAGTGGTCACCAGTACAATTAGCTGTAGCAATAAAAAACCAAAACCGAGCGAAAAGCCCAGACTCATCCGACCCAAACGTCTTTGAAAATATTCAATAAAGGCAGTAAAGGCCAGTAACACCCAGTTAATGTACAGCACATATTGCAGCAGTCGTGAACCGGTTAATGCCTGCCAGCCTTGCGCTTCAGCCAGTGCCAGCACCATGGCCAATACATTGCTGGCAATAAATAATTCAATTAGATGTTGCCAACGCCCTATTTTCGTAAAAAAATAACTGTAATTTTTTTCATCAGCCGTATCTGCAAAAGATGATCTCACCTGCCCTTCGGCAAGTGATTCCGAATTTGTTATACTCGTTTTCAAATTACTGCTTTTTATTCTATTGAGCCGACATGACCACATCTTCTAATTCCTCAAATCCGTCACAAACCCAGACTTCGGGTATGTGGGGCGGTCGTTTCTCTGAAGCTACTGACGCATTTGTTGCTGAATTTACAGCATCTGTCCAATTTGACCAACGCTTTTATAAACAAGATATTGCCGGTTCAATCGCCCATGCAACCATGTTGGCCAAAGTTGGCGTGCTGACTGCACAAGAACGTGACGACATCATCAACGGCTTAAACACCATTAAAGCCGAAATTGAAGCGGGTCAGTTTGAATGGCGTATTGACCTTGAAGATGTGCACATGAACATCGAATCACGCCTGACCCAGCGTATTGGCATTACCGGTAAAAAACTGCACACCGGCCGTAGCCGTAACGACCAGGTGGCGACTGATATCCGTCTGTATGTGCGTGATGAAATTGATGCCATTTTAGAATTATTGAAAAAACTACAAACTGGTATTCTAAGCCTGGCGGCAAAAAACACTGACACGATTATGCCGGGCTTCACCCATTTACAAACTGCTCAACCTGTGACTTTTGGTCACCACCTTATGGCCTGGTTTGAAATGCTGGTACGTGACTCTGAGCGCTTAATTGACTGCCGTAAACGTGTGAACCGTATGCCACTCGGTTCAGCTGCACTGGCAGGTACAACCTATCCAATCGACCGCGCCTATACCGCAGAATTACTGGGCTTTGATGCCGTTGCTGAAAACTCTTTAGATGCAGTATCTGACCGTGATTTCGGGATTGAATTTAACGCCGCTGCATCGCTGATTATGATGCACCTGTCGCGTATGTCGGAAGAACTGATTCTGTGGACCTCAGCCCAGTTTAAATTTGTGAATATTCCTGACCGTTTCTGTACCGGCTCATCAATCATGCCGCAAAAGAAAAACCCGGATGTCCCTGAACTGGTTCGCGGTAAAACCGGCCGTGTCTATGGCGACTTAATGAGCCTGTTGACCCTGATGAAAGGTCAACCACTGGCCTATAACAAAGACAACCAGGAAGACAAAGAGCCTCTGTTTGATGCAATTGATACTGTACGTGGTTCACTGATGGCGTTTGCTGACATGATTCCGGCATTGGTGCCTAACATTGCAGAAATGCGTGAAGCGGCGCTGCGTGGTTTCTCTACTGCAACCGACCTTGCGGATTACCTGGTGAAAAATGGCGTTGCTTTCCGTGATGCCCATGAAATTGTTGGTAAAGCGGTCGCACTGGGCGTACAGGAAGGCAAAGACCTGTCTGAACTGACCCTGGAACAGCTGCAGCAGTTCTCTGACCTGATTCAGGCCGATGTATTTGAAAAAGCCCTGACTCTGGAAGCTTCAGTGAATGCACGTAACCATATTGGGGGGACTGCTCCGGCACAAGTCGCTGCTGCGATTGAACGCGCCCACGCCCGTTTAGAGCAACTTTACGCTTAATCTTAAATTCGGAGTATGGATATGTCTCGACAAGTATTTTGCCGTAAGTATCAACAAGAAATGGAAGGCTTGGACTTTGCCCCGTTCCCGGGTGCCAAAGGTCAGGAATTATTTGATACCGTGTCTAAACAGGCCTGGAACGAATGGCTGAAACATCAGACCACGCTGATCAATGAAAAGCGTTTAAATGTGTTTGAAGCAGATGCGAAAAAGTTTCTGGAAGAACAACGCGAAAAATTCTTCAATAATGACGAAACTTTAGAAAAAGCCGAAGGGCTAAAGCCTGAGTAAAACTTAAAGCGCTGCTTTAAGTTTTACGCAAGACAAGGACGAAGTCCGCGTAGGCTTTCATGCAAAAAGAATCTCCATTTTTGGGGATTCTTTTTTATGCACGGTTGTAAAAATTACGCAAGACAAGCGAAGCGCGTAGTTTCAAATGTCTCAAAGGAGTCTGAAGAGGCTCCTTTTTTATACTCGATACTGCTCCGCCACGCCGCAAGACGAGAAGCTGTGCTTCGAGTAAAAAAGAAAGCGCTGCTTTAAGTTTTACGCAAGACAAGGACGAAGTCCGCGTAGACTTTCATGCAAAAAGAATCTCCATTTTTTGGGGATTTTTTTATGCACGGTTGTAAAAATTACGTAAGACAAGCGAAGCGCGTAGACTTAAATTTGAAAGGCTCCAGAAATGGAGCTTTTCTTTTACTCTATCCAAACCCAAGATCAACCACTGCACATAGGGTTTTATCTCGGAAGATGCTTTTAGCCTTTAATCCAAAAAAATTTCATCGATAAAAAATGAATTCCTCTTCATTCACCCATTTCAGGCTTGGCACAGAAAAAGTAGATGAACTTTGTTGTTTTCCAGCCGCAAGCTCCCTGTTTATAGTGAGCGTTGAGGTGATCTGTTTTTGTTGAATTGATAGGTGTATCTGGACAACTATAAAGTTTTACTTCACCAAAATCAGGGGTTTATAATTTAGATTAAAATTACCCTATTTAACCGATTGGTATTGTAACTGGCCGATACATTTGTTCATAAAACTCAACATTAGACTACAATAAGCTTAAAGATTTCCGCGCATCATCTTCCTATAATAACAATCAAGGAGATGGAAGCATCTCTTATAATAGATATAAATATCCCCGATTTCGATCTCAGATTTCCCCCAAAATCTGGGATTTTTTTTATCCATTTTATGCGTAATCCATAAAAAAAAGCCTGAAATTATTTCAGGCTGTTTCTGGTATTCAAACTTAGCGTTCTTGAACTTTCTGTTCAATTTCTTCCATGCTGGTATGACGCACATCCAGACCTTTGACCATATAAATCACTTGCTCGGAAATATTACGCGCATGGTCACCAATCCGCTCTAGGGAACGCAGTACCCACATTACATTGATGACGCGGGAAATATGACGTGGATCTTCAATCATATAGGTCATTAAAGTCCGGGTGGCCGACTGGTATTCACGGTCGATATCGGCATCGGCCAGCAGTACGCGTAAAGCCTGATCGACATCTAAACGGGCAAAAGCATCCAGCGCATCATGAATCATGACTCGCACCTGGTTGCCAATATGACGGGTTTCCATATAACCGCGCGGCGAGCCACCTTCTTCACACAAGCTTTGTGCAATCCGGGCAATTTTGGCCGCTTCATCGCCAATACGTTCCAGGTCGGTATTGGCCTTGCTCATGGCAATCACCATGCGCAGGTCAATTGCTGCAGGATGACGGCGCGCCAAAATCAGGGTTAATGCTTCATCAATTTCAGTTTCCAGACGGTTCACCGCATTGTCCTGAAATTGCACCTCTATTGCCATCGCGGCATCTGTGTCCAGCAATGCATGAATCGCATTGGCCACCTGCTGCTCTACCAAGCCACCCATGGTCATGAATTTTGTATTGACATCCTGTAGATCTTCATTAAATTGAGAAGAAATATGGTGATTTAACACAGGATTATTTGGACTCAAGAGATGTACTCCAATGCAATAATAACGGACTTATTTGATCATTGATTATTAAATCACATTAAACATTAAGCTTTTATGACAATTTAAACAAGTGCCCGATTGCATCATTTTATTTTATTGAAATTTAAGGTTTTTCTATTAACCACAAGTTCATCTCAGCCAGATCTTTTTCACTGAGTTGCCCCACCGATGCCCGGAGGCGCAGCACATTAATCAGATAATCATATTTGGCATTCAAATAGTCCTGCTTGGCCGAAAAAGCATTACGCTGGGCCAGCAGGACATCGACCATGGTTTTTAGGCCTTCATGATATTGGGCACGGGAGGCGCGCGATACCAGTTGCGCCGATTGCATGGCCGCCTGTCGTGCCTGTAATTTGGACTGATCGGTTTCCACCTGCAAATAGGCACTTTTTACATCGGTATTGGCTTTACGGATGGCCGCATCCAGCTCGGCTTCGGCTTTATCGACATTCACTGCTGCTTTCTGGATATTGCGCTGGGTACGGCCGCCGGTAAACACATTCCAGTTCATTTCAATGCCGACCTGATCAAACTGACCATCCTGAGAAATCAGGCTTTGTGGCGTCTGCTTGTTATAGCCATAAGTACCGACCGCTTCAATTTGCGGATAACGCGCGGCCTGCTCGACCCGTTTCTGGTCTTCGGCATAACGCTGCTGCAAGCGGGCCTGTAAAATGGACAGGTTCTGACTTTGTGCCAGCTCGGTCCATGCCTCTAAACTGGCCGGATAAGGCTTTTGGAACTGAAAGTCATCTCGCAATACCGCCAGATTTTCACGATATGGCCCGATCAGCTGCGCCAGTTGTTCCTGTGCCAGCACCAGCTGCACATGGGTAGCAATCCGGTTGGCCTTGGCATTTTGATATTGCGCCTCGGCTTCGCTGACATCACTGCGCGCAACCAGTCCTTCACGCAGCTTGGCATTCATCATGTTCAGCTGTTCCAGCAGCGCCTGCTCTTCCTGTAAATAGGCGGTGGTTAAAGACTGCTGACGTAGCACATTAAAATAGGCTTCGGCCACATTTAAGATATGCTCCTGCTTTTGCAGTCTTAAGGTGACTTCACTGAGACTGAGTGAGGTTTTGACCTGTTTTAGGCCTTCCCAGGCATCCCAGCGGAATAAAGGCTGGCGTGCAGTGACACTCACCTGACGGGTGGTGGTTGCTGAAGGCGACAGGCTTTCAGAGCTGACTGGAAAACCTGGAATTGTCGCAGCATTGGCGTCCTGACTGCGCCGGGTGATATTGCCAGACACAGTCACGGTCGGCAGCAAATTGCCTTTGGCAATGCCTAAATTCAGTTGATCGGCTTCATATTGCAACAGATTGGCCTGCCAGTTCGGGTCGGTGGCTTTGGCACGCTCATAGGCCTCGACCAGATCCAAGGCTTGCGCCCAAGGGCTAAACAACAGCAGGCCCAATACACATATTTTTTTCTTCATTTTATTCGTTTAACTCATCTCGCCAAAATGGCCATGTCTCAGTCAAGCATTGACTCAATTTGCTCCATAGTAGCGATTTATCGCATTTTTTTCGTATGTTTTTGATTATTTTTTTATATTTTACCGCTTTAACTCAAGCAGCAAGCTGTCCAGTTGAGTTGAGTCAGGAGCGCACTCACAGCCACGTAACCAAACTTCAGCACAACGCTACAATTCACCGGCCCGAAGCTGGTTACAATAGCGCCATACATTCCGCACTTGTTGTTTTTTGCTGCTTTTTTTAATTGGGTTATCGTGAAGCTTATTTCTCCCCGCTGGCGTACTTTACTGCTCAGTTTATGTTCTGCAATGGTTTTGACCGCGTGTCAAAGGCCAGAACCTCCTGTGGTCATTGAACAGAAGCCGAAGCAGGCTGTGGCTGAACAGGCGGTCGATTTAAAGTCGATCTGCCGCGGTATTGAACAGGAAATGCGCGAGATTAACCAGCAGCGCACCACCTTTGCCCTGGAACAGATTAACCAGGATTTAAAAGTCTGTTTGCCACTAATGGATTTCCCCGACCAGCAGCATCTGCTGGAACTGTCTGCCCAGATGTACCAGAATTTTCTGAAAGTCGAACGTACCGCCCAGCAGCAGACCGCTTTTGATCAGTATGCCTTTGATCTGGCCCAGCATCCCACCATTCAGCAAAGCCATTTCGAACAGTTTGCCTTACGCGACCAGTATCTGCTGAAACACAAAGGTCAGGCCTATGTCGACCTGTATGATGCCGGTGAAGGGCAACTGGTCTATCGGCGTAATCCGCAGTACCTGGCTCGTATTTTTGCGCCTTATCTGCCCGATGCCGAACGGATTTTTATTGAAAATCTGGCCGAACAGAATATGCAGCGTCCGATTCGTGATGGCGGCCTGACCATTGATGCCCAGGAAGTGGTGCGTCGTGCCCTGTTCTGGGAAGATTATGTCAAAAACTATCCTGACAGCAGCTATATCCGCGATGCGCGTTATCTGGATCAGGTCTATCGTATGTTCCTGTTCAAAGGCACCTTAAATACCCCGGTTTCAGACAGCTATGAAGCAGAATATGCGATTCAGCCCAGTGTCTGGTATGAAATTGAAAAGCTGGCCAAGCTGGAGCAGTCGCGACTGGCAGATCAGGCGCGTAAATTCCGCAGCTTTGTACAGATGTCGCCACAGGAACGGCGTAACCGTATTCCAGTCAGCCTGACTGCACAGGAACAAAACAATGAACGTGCCAATACCCTGGCGCTAAAGCAGCTGTCCCATTATCTGGATTTACCGCTAAACGGCTTAAGCCCGACCCGTGACTGTTTTAGCGATGCGGTCTGTATGCCCTATCAGAATAACTAAGCCATCCACCAATTTGGCAGTTTTATCACTGGCCTTTTTAAGCCAACCTGTTAAGATTTAAGCAGCTTGACGGAGCGCGAGTAAATCCTCGCTGAGATTGTGTAATTGTCTAACCGTATAGATGATTAAGCACAAGTACCGTTGAACCTGATCAGGTTAACACCTGCGTAGGAATCAAGCGCAACTAAACCTTAAGTTTCGATTTATTGTTCAGGATAAATCCGTTTCGTTTTGGTCGTGCTTGATTCGTTGATGCTCTTCATAAGGATCATGGTATGAACCAATTAACGAATCTTTCTTCTGAGGCCATTTCTGCTCAACACGAGCAAGATGCCAAAGACCTCACCCGTATTTTACCCGCTTCGAGCAAAGTCTATATTCAGGGCTCACGTGAGGATATCCGTGTCCCGATGCGCCAGATTGAACTGACTGAAACCCCAACCAGTTTAGGCGGTGAACACAATCCGCCGGTAATGGTCTATGACACCTCTGGCGTTTACACCGACCCGGAAGTCAATATTGATCTGAACCAGGGTTTACCGAATGTGCGTGAACGCTGGATTGAAGAGCGTAACGATACTGAAATTCTGGATCAGCTCAGTTCTAAATTCGGTCAGGAACGCCTGCGTGACATCCGCACTGCCGACATCCGTTTTGCCCATATCCAGAAACCGCGCCGGGCCAAACGCGGGCATAACGTGACCCAAATGCACTATGCCAAACAGGGCATTATTACCCCGGAAATGGAATACATCGCCATCCGTGAAAACCTGCGCCAGCAGCAAGGCGTCGATATGCGCCAGCATCCGGGACAAAACTTTGGCGCACAAAACCTGCGTGAAATTACCCCGGAATTTGTACGTCAGGAAGTCGCTGCCGGCCGCGCCATTATTCCCGCCAACATTAACCACCCTGAAATTGAGCCAATGATTATTGGCCGTAATTTCCTGGTGAAAATTAATGCCAATATTGGTAACTCGGCACTGGGTTCCGACATTGCCGAAGAAGTGGCAAAAATGACCTGGGCCACCCGCTGGGGCGCCGACACCATCATGGATTTATCGACCGGGAAAAATATTCATGAAACCCGCGAATGGATTATCCGTAACTCACCCGTGCCAATTGGTACCGTGCCCATTTATCAGGCCCTGGAAAAAGTCAACGGCGTGGCAGAAGACCTGACCTGGGAAATCTTTAAAGACACCCTGATTGAACAGGCCGAACAAGGTGTGGATTACTTCACCATTCATGCCGGGGTACTGCTGCGTTATGTACCGCTGACCGCCAACCGTCTCACCGGTATTGTGTCACGTGGCGGTTCAATCATGGCGCAGTGGTGTCTGGCGCATCATGAAGAAAACTTCCTGTACACCCACTTCGATGAAATCTGTGAAATCATGAAAGCCTATGACGTGTCATTCAGTCTGGGCGATGGCCTGCGTCCGGGCTGTATTCAGGATGCCAATGATGAAGCACAATTCAGCGAACTTCGTACCCTGGGCGAGTTAACGCATCGCGCATGGGAACATGATGTACAGGTGATGATTGAAGGCCCGGGTCATGTGCCAATGCATATGATCAAGGAAAATATGGATCTGCAACTGGAAGTCTGCAAAGAGGCGCCGTTCTATACCCTTGGTCCGCTAACCACCGATATTGCACCGGGCTATGACCATATTACCTCGGCCATTGGGGCCGCCATGATTGGCTGGTATGGCACGGCCATGCTGTGCTATGTGACGCCAAAAGAGCATTTAGGTCTGCCGAACAAGAAAGATGTTAAAGACGGTATTATCACCTACAAGATTGCTGCACATGCCGCCGATCTGGCCAAAGGTCATCCGGGTGCGCAGGCGCGTGACAATGCCCTGTCCAAAGCCCGCTTTGAATTCCGCTGGGAAGATCAGTTTAACCTGAGTCTGGACCCGGATACGGCGCGCAGTATGCATGATGAAACCTTGCCGAAAGAAGCACACAAATCAGCGCACTTCTGTTCGATGTGTGGACCGAAATTCTGCTCCATGAAAATCACCCAAAATGTGAGAGATTATGCGCAAAATCAGAATCTTGCTAAAGAAGCCATGCAAAGTGATACAGAGGTTGCGGAAGGTCTCAAAGCCATGAAGGAGACCTATCAGCAGACTGGTCAAAAATTGTACCACGACGTCTAAACTATCGAAAAAGAGTTTGTGTTCCATTTAATCTCAGTTAGGATGAAAACTGATGTTCTTCATCCGTATGATGTTTTATGGAAATACTTAAACAGGCGACCTATGGTCGAAATGAACTGCGCATTCAACAGCGTGAATTCTTGTTTCGTGGCTTTATTCAGGTTGAAAAAGTCAGTCTGAGCCATCGCCTGTTTAATCAAAACCACTATACACCGGTCATTCATCGGGAGTTGATTCAACGCCCGGAGGCAGCCGGTGTATTGTTATATGATGAAAAAAAACATAAATTTGCATTAATAGAACAATTTCGTATTGGGGCAATGGATGATCAGGATTCTCCCTGGCAACTCGAAGTCATTGCGGGCGTACTCGATGGTGATGAGTCACCGGAAAGCTGCATTCGCCGTGAAACCCTAGAAGAATCAGGCTGCGAAGTTGAAGAACTGCAGCATCTGTTTACCTTCTATCCTTCTGCAGGAGCTTGTGCGGAAATCTTTCATTTATATAGTGCGAAAGTAAATTTGCCTGAACAAGGCGGTGTGTTTGGTCTTAGTGAGGAAGGCGAAAATATTCAATTGCATATTTTTGAATATGAGCACTTACCCATCTTATTGGCCAATGGTCGGCTCAGGAATGCGCCGCTGATCATCGCCCTGCAATGGTTACAACAACAAATTAAACCATAAGGAATGTCTAAGGGGTCAGGCATGACTTTTATAAGCAAAAATACACAAAGCTGGACCATCGTCCAGATTTCAGACACACATTTAATGGATCAGGAAGAGCTTAAATTTGTGCAGATGAATCCGGAACACAGCTTTCATGGCATCATGCGTGATATTCAGCAACGTTATCCTGAGCTGGATGCCATTTTTCATACCGGGGATCTGGCACAGGTGCCAGTGCCGGCGACCTATGCGCGCTATCTGGCATTTATGCACCGCCTGAATATTCCGTTTTATCAGATTCCGGGCAATCATGATGAGGTGGAGTATTTTCCGTTTCACCAGCAGCAAAACCGGGTACATGCCATTCATTTGGGTCGCTGGACCATCATGCTGCTGAACAGTGCGGTCAAGAATCAGATTGATGGCCGGATTGAACCCTCCCAGCTCGCGCAACTGGACCAGCTGTTAACCGAACATGCCGGCCAGCATGTGATTCTGGCCTGTCATCATCATCCTTTTGCCATGCAGTCGCATTGGGTCGATCAGCATAAACTGAAAAATACCGCCGATCTGACTGAAGTGATGGTCAAGCACCAGAATATTAAAGCGGTTTTATTTGGCCACGTGCATCAGGATTCACTGAACATCTGGAACAATATTCCTTTTTATTCAACGCCTTCGACTTCAGTACAATTTAAACCGCATAGTGATGATTTTGCCCTGGGACAGGAAGCACCGGGCTATCGGGTCTTACATTTAAAGGATAACGGCGAGTTCGACACACAGGTGCATCGTGTTGAAAATTTAGTCGGTCAAATAAATAATGAAATTTCAGGTTATTAACTTTTCATTTTAATCTTTTTGCTTTAAGTTATGGCTGCGAAGGAAAACGTGATACGACGAAATCCAAACATCAAAGACTATCAATATACATAAAAAGTCTATATGATGACGACCCCCGAAGGGATAATCTTCTCCTTGGGAGTGGATAAAAACACTTGCATATCACCATATTTTTTGCGTATAGATAATACGTATATGATGAGGAATGCCCTACATGGCGAATGACAACCAAAATCAAGTCTTGGACGAACAAACAGATGTTGTAGAGGAAAAATCTACAAAGCGCGTGCGTAAGACAAAGCCAAAGGCGTCAGAAGGTGGTTCTACTGCTAGCTTATTTGGTATTGAGCCTTATCAGCCGAAAAAAAATGAAGAATATATGTCTGAGGGCCAGCTTGAGCACTTCCGTCAGATTCTCTTGGCCTGGAAAGCCGAGCTGATGTCTGAAGTTGATCGTACGCTAAACACAATGCAAGATGAAAATACTGCATTGCCTGACGTAAACGACCGCGCCACTCAGGAAGAAGAGTTTGCTATCGAGTTACGTACCCGTGACCGTGAACGCAAACTGATCCGTAAAATTGAACAATCCATTGAAGCCATTAAAAACGATGACTACGGTTTCTGTGAAACCTGCGGAATCGAAATTGGTTTACGCCGTTTAGAAGCGCGTCCAACTGCGACTTTATGTATTGACTGCAAAACTTTGGCAGAAATCAAAGAGAAGCAAAATAACGGTTAAGCATGTCTATTCGTAATCCCTCCCTGCCCCTCCCTTTAATAAAGGGAGGGAAAGCTGAAGAGAATTACGTGGGCCGGTTTGCGCCATCGCCAACCGGCCCTTTGCATTTTGGTTCCCTCATTACCGCGGTGGCCAGTTATTGTGACGCCAAGGCCCAGCATGGGCGCTGGCTGGTCCGTATTGAAGACACTGACATTCCCCGTATTTATCCCGGCAGTGAAGCGCATATCCTACGTTCTTTAGATGCCTTTCAGTTCGAGCCGGATGGCGAGATTCTGTTTCAAAAAGACCGTTTGGCCATTTACGAAGACGTTCTTGAGCAACTCGCCGAGCAAGGCTGGGTCTATGCCTGTCAGTGCACGCGTAAAATGCTCGGTTCCAATCATATTTATGCTGGCACCTGCCGCAATCTGCAACTCCCCTTTGCACAGCAGGCCATCCGCCTGAAAGTGACCGATACAGACATCTGCTTTGAAGACCGCTTGCAGGGCCGGCATTGCTCCAACCTGCAGCAGGATCTGGGTGATTTTGTCTTAAAACGCCGTGACGGGATTATTAACTATCAACTGGCCGTGGTGGTCGATGACTATCTGCAAGGCATTACCGATGTGGTCCGCGGCGCAGACCTCTTGGACAATACCGAACGGCAAATCTGGCTTGGGCAGGTGCTGGGCTATCCGGAACTGCGCTATCTGCATTTGCCGCTGGCCATGAATGATCAGGGGCAAAAACTCTCCAAGCAGAACCTGGCTCAGCCACTGGATTTGAATCAGGCTCCTCTGCTGTTACAACAGGCGCTCACGGCTTTGCACCAACCCCCGGTAGTTTTAGATACCCCGGCACGTATGCTGCAGCAAGCCATTGCCCAGTGGTCAATTGACGCCATTCCACATACAACTCAGCTACAGGGCAGCTACGCATAACTACACAATTTGCGCTAATCTAGAAAAAAATAACTGCAAGATGGGATTACTATGTTTTTTATTTTCGGGATTGGTCCAAAAACCAAAGTGCTAGAGAAAAACCAGTTTGTCTGTCCGGTCTGTCGCAGCCGCACCAGCTATGAACTGAAGCAGCAGCGCAATTATTTTTCCTTATTTTTTATTCCTTTAATTCCGCTATCCAAAGCCAAAGGCAGCTTTGTCAAATGTCTTAACTGTAAAACGGAAATGCCAAGCACAGTGTTGCACCATGCTCAGCCAGATCCATTTCAGCAGAGCAATCTAGAAGCTTGATTCCTCACGGCTTGGATTGGTCTGCTGGGTAGTACTTTCAATTTTCAGAATCAGACTGACCATCACCGCACACATAATTAGCGATGAACCACCATAACTGATAAATGGCAGGGTCAGCCCTTTAGTCGGCAACATGCCCATATTCATGCCGGCATTCACCAGAATCTGTAACAGGAAGATGATGCTGATGCCATAGGCCAGATAACCAGCACGTAAATACTGATGTCGCAAGGCACGATGACCAATGCGAATACAGCAGACCAGCATGGTGAAAGACAGGCTCAGCACCACCAGGATACCAAAAAAGCCAAATTCTTCGCCTAAAACGGCCAGCATAAAGTCAGTATGTGCTTCCGGCAGATAGGACATTTTCTGGATACTATGCCCCAACCCCACCCCGGCCCATTCACCCCGGCCAAAAGCCATTAAGGCATTTGACAGCTGATAACCGGCCCCGAGCGGATCATTCCACGGGTTAGAGAAAGACATTAAACGTTCAAAACGGTAGGGCTCAAACACCACCAGGAAGGTAAACGCACCCAGCATCGCACCCAAGGCAATCCCGAACTGAATCAGTGGTGCACCGGCCAGGAAGAACACCCCGAGCATGGTCAACGCAATCACCACAGTCGCACCCAAATCCGGTTCTGCCGTAATCAGGCCCACAGTCGCCGCCATAATCACTGCCAGCCGTACCAGACCTTTAATATTATTACGCACTTCTTCGGCACGACGTACCACGTAGTCGGCGGTAAAAATCGCCATCATCACCTTGGCCACTTCTGAAGCCTGCAAGGTAAACCCGGCCACCCGAATCCAGCGTTTGGAACCATTGACTTCGGTACCGACCACCAGTACCGCAATCAGCAAGGCAATGGTAATAATCCATAAAAAGAAGGTGTTATTGAACCAGAGGTTTAAGGGAACTTTATACACGGTATAGGCGGCAATTAGCGCTACCGCAATTGAAATACCATGCCGCAGTACATAATGGAAGGCATTTTCATGCATACGCTCGGCATAGGGCATTGAGGCAGACGCCACCATAATCGAGCCGATACAGAGCAAGGCCAATACGCTAAAAATGAGCACATTGCGTACATTCACTTCGGCCGGTAACCGCGGTAACCAGCGCTCATAGACCTGATTGATTTTATTGATCGTTGTCTGAGCAAAGCCAGCCATATCCCAAATCCTTATTATTCTTGACCAAGTTCGTTGACATAAGCCACGAACTGACGACCACGTTCCGGATAGCCCGAGAACATATCAAAACTTGCACATGCAGGTGACAATAACACGACATCCTGCGGCTGGGTATGCTGCTGGCACAGTGTGACCGCCTGTTGCAGACTGTCGGCATGGAGCAGCGTGGTAGTGCCCTGTACCGCCGCTTCAATCAGCGCGGCATCTTCACCAATCAACACTGCCAGTTTGGCGTATTGACTGAGCGCCTGACGCAGTGCCTTAAAGTCCTGGCCTTTGCCCTGCCCGCCTAAAATAATGGCCACCTGACCACCATACGGCTGAATTGCTGCACCCAAGCCTTCCAGTGCCGCAAGGGTGGCACCAATATTGGTGCCTTTGGAGTCGTTATAATAACGCACGCCTGCGACCTCTTTGACGAATTCACAGCGATGCTCCAGACCTTTAAAGCTTTTTAAGGTGTTCAGCATGCTGTCCATCGGCAGGCCAATCGCTTCACCCAGCGCCAGACAGGCCAAGGCATTGGCAATATTATGCGTACCCTGAATATACATGTCGCTGCTTTTCAGCAGACGTTCACGGCCACGCGCCAGCCAAATGGTGCCATCTGTTTCTTTTAAAATACCAAACTGGTTGATATCTGGTGCGTTCAGGCCAAAGCTCTGCATAGGGGTGGTATCTGGCACCAGTGGACGGGTCAGTGCATCATCACGGTTATACACCACCTGTTTCACGCCCTGAAAAATACGGTGTTTGGCGGTGTGATAACCGAGCATGTCACCATGACGGTCCAGATGGTCTTCACTCATGTTCAGCACCACCGCCACTTCAGCATTCAGGTTTGAGGTGGTTTCTAACTGAAAGCTGGAAAGTTCCAGAATATACAGCTCCGGATCATCTTTGGTTAAATCCAGCGCCGGACGGCCCAGATTACCCCCAACCGCGACCTTCTTGCCAGCATCGGCAGCCATCAGGCCAATTAGTGTGGTTACGGTACTTTTGGCATTGGAACCGGTAATGGCCACAATTGGCTTGTCAGTGGCACGGCGCAAAATCTGGATTTCACTGACCACCGGAATGCCCTGCGCTATTGCCGTCTGAATTTCTGGCAGTTTTGGATCAAGCCCCGGACTGATGATAATTTCTTCAGCAGACAACAGCAGTTCCTGGTCAAACTGGCCAAAACTGGTCTGAACCTCGGCCGGAATCTGGTCATAACCGGGGGGTGTCGCTCGAGAGTCTGTTACGGCAACGCGGTAGCCCTGATCATGCAAGAAGTTGACTGCTGCAACACCTGAAATGCCAAGACCTGCCACAACTTTTAATCCACCGCGTTGTATTAACATTTGAGCTCCATCAATGATTTGGATTTTAAACTGCGGAAATGTTAGCACTTTGGGGTTTTGAATGCTTTTTCTGTTTGCAGTTTCTGGAAAAAATTTTGTGTCAGTGCGTAAAAAAGCCGTCATAGAGATGACGGCTTTTTTGATGCTCAAGGGCTTACTTCCACTTGACCCCTTGTACTTCAGTTTTCTTGCTGGCCTGCTCCGACACCGGACAATCACAGCCACCGCCACAACCGGCAGCCATTTTCGGTCTGAACCATTTGCCCAGCGTGTGCCAGCCTTTTGCCGTACAGGCATCCGACAACTTCAGAAAGACTGAATTTGAAGTCTTCGGGAATACCTTTTTGAAGACCACCAGCGTGCTCCACATCACCAATACCGCCACAATCAATACTTCAATCATTTCAGTCTCCTTTTTTTGTTTCGGCTTAAGCCAACAGGTTGGATGCAATCTGATAGGTCAGGAATGACATCAAATAGGCCAGACCAAACAGATACACGGTCATAAAGCCCACTATTTTCCACGATGCCGTTTCACGGCGTACCGTGGCCAGCGTCGCCAGACAGTGCGGTGCATAAATAAACCAGACCAGTAGCGATAAACCGGTCGCCAATGACCAGCCCAAGTCACCACCGCTGCTGATGATGCTGGCCAGACCATCGGCCATGGCATCTTCGTCCCCTGACAGGGCGTAAATGGTACCCAGTGCAGCCACCACCACTTCACGGGCTGCCATTGCTGGAATCAAGGCAATACAGATCTGCCAGTTAAAGCCCAGTGGGGCAAAAATTGGCTGCATGATATGGCCCAGCATCCCGGCAAAGGTATAATCAATCGCCGGCATGGTCGCGCCTTCTGGCGGCTGCGGGAAGGTACACAGGAACCAGAGCAGAATCGACAGGGCAAAGATGATGCCACCGACCCGTTTCAGGAAGATTCGGGCGCGATCCAGCAAACCAATCCAGACGTTTTTGATGTCCGGGAAACGGTAACTTGGCAGTTCCATCAACAGCATGTGATCGGACTTGTCTTTCTGGAAAAACTTCAGCACAAAAGACACGCCCAGCGCACTTAAAATACCAGCCATATACAGCGCAAACAGCACCAGACCCTGCAGGTTAAACAGGCCCCATACCGTTTGTTCCGGAATAAAGGCGGCAATTAACAGCGCATACACCGGTAAACGCGCGGAACAGGTCATCAGCGGTGCCACAAAAATAGTGGTTAAACGGTCACGCGGGTCGCTGATACTGCGCGTTGCCATAATCCCCGGAATCGCGCAGGCAAAGCTGGACAGTAACGGAATAAAGGCACGGCCACTTAAACCGGCTTTAAACATCAGTTTATCCAGCAAGAATGCGGCACGCGGTAAATAACCCGATTCTTCCAGAACCAGAATAAAGAAGAACAGAATCAGAATTTGCGGCAGGAACACCACCACACCACCGGCACCGGCAATAATCCCGTCCACAACCAGACTGTTCAGTAAAGGATGAGCAATACTGCCACCAATCACTTCACCCAGCCAGCCAAAGAAGGTTTCAATCCCGTCCATAAACGGGGCTGCCCAGGCAAAGACCGCCTGGAAAATGATAAACATCATGACTGCCAGACTGACCAGACCCAGCACCGGATGCAGGAACACCTTATCGAGGAAATCGGAACGTTTATCTTCCTGATCAACGTATTGCACCACATCATTCAGCAGGGTTTCGACCTTCTGATGGGCATCGCCTTTCAGACCGGTCAATTCGGTATGTGGCAGCGCATATTTACCCTGATCCAGCGCATTCATCAGGTTTTCAATCCCGGAACGGCGCACGGCCACGGTTTCTACCATCGGCACACCGAGGCGCTCAGACAGTTTCTGGGTGTTGATCTGCATGCCACGACGACGCGCTTCGTCCATCATGTTCAGCACCAGCAACATTGGACGACCCAGTTCAATCATTTCCAGTACCAGACTCAGATGCAGCTTCAGATTGGTGGCATCAACCACGCACAGGAAAGCATCCTGCTGGCCTTCTTCTGCCAGTTTGCCCTGTACCACATCACGGGTAATGGCTTCATCCGGACTGGCAGCATTTAAACTATAGGTACCAGGTAAATCCAGCACCCGTACCGGCTTGCCTGAAGGTAAATTAAAATGACCGACTTTACGTTCGACCGTTACGCCGGCATAGTTGGCAACTTTCTGACGTGTACCGGTTAAATGGTTGAATAATGAGGTTTTACCGCAGTTAGGATTCCCTACAAGGGCAATACGTAAGGCATCACTCATGTAGTGACTCCATCTTCAATTTCAATTTTCTCTGCTTCATTTTTGCGTAAGGCAAAACGGGTAAAACCGACCTGAATCAGAATCGGATCCCCGCCAAAAACACCTTTGGTAATGACCTGAACGCGCGTGCCCGGCACAAACCCCAATGTTTCCAGACGGCTGGCCACCAAGTCATTGTGTGACTCGCCCCCCTCATCCTGCCGGATAATCTGGCGGATAATAGCCGTCTGCTTTACCTTTAACTCTGATAAACGCACTGTGAAATTCCTAAGCTCTTTTAAATAGTATACAAACAAATGAGAATAATTAACAAATAAGGATTGATTACGTTTCCGTTCTTATATCACATCGACAGCCCGGAAAAATTACTCTACATTGGAGAATTCCAATGATCTTGATCGAATTCTTAAATTAAAGTGATCCACATGCTCAATAAAAAGCCCCGCATTCCTGCACCTGTCACCATTCCGGAACATTTAAGCTATTTGCAGGGCTTTCGCGATCATCTAGTAGCACAAACCGTCAGTCCACATACCCGCAATGCCTATCTGTCCGACTTAATGTTATGCAGTGCCTGCGTGCCCAGTTCGATGCTGGACTGGAGTCATGATGATATTTCCGATGTCCTGATTGAATTGACCAAACAGCAAAAAAGCCCACGTTCGATTGCCCGCTGCCTATCGGCCTTAAGGGCCTTTTATAAATTTCTGCGTGAACAGAAACTGCGCGCCGACAATCCGGTCGCCGCACATAAAACCCCAAAACTGGGCCGGGCCTTGCCCAAAGATCTGTCCGAAGCCGATGTTGAAGCGCTAATTCAGGCACCGGATGTCAATACAGCGCTGGGCCTGCGTGACCGGGCCATGTTTGAAGTGCTGTATGCCTGTGGGTTACGGGTGTCTGAATTGCTGAATTTACGTCTGGAGCTGATTAACCTGAAACAGGGTTATTTGCGCATTGTCGGCAAAGGCAATAAAGAACGTCTGGTGCCTTTAGGCCAGGTCGCCTGTGAATGGGTAGAACACTATCTGCAAGAGGCGCGGCCGCAGCTATATAAAACCAGCACCGATTATTTATTTCTGACCCAGCATGGCGGCATCATGAGCCGGCAGAACTTCTGGTATGCGATTAAACGCTATGCACTACAGGCCGGGATTCAGGCCGAATTATCGCCGCATACCTTACGCCATGCCTTTGCCACGCATCTGCTCAATCATGGCGCGGACCTGCGCGTGGTGCAAATGCTGCTGGGGCATAGCGACCTGTCGACCACACAAATTTATACCCATGTCGCGCAGATTCGCATGCAGCAGCTGCACGCGACCCATCATCCTCGCGCTTAACCGCACTGCCGAAATACGACCAAGAAGTTTTCGATCGGTCATTTTTTTTTGTTATGCTAGCCTCCTTGTTTTTATATCGATAAGAAAAGGGTTAGCAATGACATTTACCCGCGCGAAAATTGTAATGGCCATGACACTTGCTGCAGGCCTGGGCCTGACGGCATGCTCGAGCAATAATGATGAGAAAAAACAAACCACGCTTACGGCCAGTGCACCGGCAACCGGGGAAGCCTCTACCCTTTCTGAACGTAATGCCCAGCAGCGTCTGGTCAAAACCCTGGAACAGCATTTTAAAACTGCTGGCATTCAGGCCAAAATCACGGAAGTTAAAACCACGGAAGTTCCCAATCTGTACTGGGTCAGCCTGGAAGGCATGTCTGCGGTCTATGCCACCAGCGATGGCAAATACATTTTCCAGGGCGATGTGATCCGTTTAGGCGACAAACAGCTACATAACGTCGGTGAGAGCCTGCAAGCCGGCACCAATAAACAGATTTTTGCCAGCCTGAAAGAGCAGGATCTGCTGATCTATAAAGCCAAGGGCGAAACCAAACACGTCATTTATGTGTTTACCGATGTCAGCTGTCCATACTGCCACAAGCTGCATGAACATATGGATGAGCTGAACAGCAAAGGCATTGAAGTGCGCTATATTGCCTGGCCACGTGGTGAACAGTTTATTCCGGCCATGGAAAGCGTCTGGTGTAGCCAAGACCGCCATGCGGCTTTTGATCAGGCCATTGCCGGTGCTGAACTGCCTGCCGCCAGCTGCAAAACGCCAGTACGTGAACACTATCAGCTGGGTCTGAATATTGGGGTGAACGGTACACCGGCAATCTATAGTGCAGATGGGGTTTACCTTGGTGGTTATCTGTCGCCAAGCGAATTGCTGAAGCGTTTAAATAACTAATTTTAATGGGTTAAATTACTGTTTTTTATAGATCAAGAGAAAGTGATTTCTACGCTAGAGTCTTCAGCTTTTTTTAGCTATGATCTAAGCTCGCTTAAAATTGATTAAATATGGAGTGTGACGTGAAACCAGTTCGTCTGGCAATCCTCGGTCTTGGTACTGTGGGTGGTGGTGCCCTTAAACTATTAAAAGAAAATGCTGCTGAGATTAAACGTCGCACCGGTCGTGAAATTGAAATTACCTATGTCGGCACCCGTCGTCCGCGTCCAGACCTGAACCTGCCAGAAACGGTCAAACAAAGCTCGGATCTGCTGGATATCGTGCGTCAACCGGATGTAGATGTCGTGGTTGAAGTCATGGGCGGGATTCATCCTGCATATGAAGTCATTATGGAAGCGATGAAACACGGCAAACATATTGTCACCGCAAACAAGGCCTTGCTGGCTGAACACGGCAACGAACTGTTTAAAGCCGCGGATGATCATGCCGTTCAGATCGCTTATGAAGCTGCGGTAGCTGGTGGTATTCCAATCATCAAGGTGATTCGTGAAGGTCTGGCCGCGAACAAGATTGAATGGCTGGCGGGTATCATTAACGGTACCGGTAACTTCATCTTAAGCGAAATGCGTGAAAAAGGCCGTGCCTTTGCCGATGTGCTGAAAGAAGCGCAAGAGCTGGGTTATGCCGAAGCCGATCCAACCTTCGACGTTGAAGGCATTGATGCAGCGCACAAGCTGACCATTCTGGCCTCATGTGCATTTGGTATTCCGCTGCAATTTGACAAGGTGTATACCGAAGGCATTAGCAAAATTACCGCGCAAGATGTCAAATATGCCGAAGATTTAGGTTTCCGTATCAAGCATTTAGGAATTGCACGCCGTACCGATGCCGGCATTGAACTACGTGTGCATCCAACCCTGATTCCTGAAGAAGAACTGATTGCCAATGTGAATGGCGTGAAAAATGCGGTGCTGGTGCAGGCCAATGCAGTCGGTCCAACCCTGTATTATGGCGCCGGTGCCGGTGCAGGCCCAACCGCTTCAGCAGTGGTTGCTGACGTGGTCGATATTGTCCGTGACATCTCCTATACCGAAGATGGCGCAGGTACAATTCCGCAACTGGCCTTCGAAGCCTTAACTGACCTGCCAATTTTAAGCCGTGAACAGATGACCACGGGTTACTATATTCGCATTAATGCCGAAGACCAGACCGGTGTACTGGCCGATGTCACCACTATTTTAAGCCGTGCCGGTATCAGTATTGATGCCATCATGCAGCAATCTCGCTTAAAAGACCTTATCCCTATCGTGATTCTAACTGACCCAGTTCAGGAATCAAAAATGGATGAAGCGTTACAACAAATTCAAGCTTTGCCTGTGATTCATGGCGAAATTGTACGAATTCGTTTAGAATCGCTTGATAATTAATCGGGTCAAGGGGAATATTTCCCCTTGCCAAGCTCTACACACAATTGGAACATCATCATGTCGAATGCCAATCGTTATACTGGTTTAGTTGACCGTTATCGTGACCGTTTACCAGTGTCTGCAACTACACGTGCAATCTCTCTCGGTGAAGGGAATACCCCGCTAATCAAGCTTGAGAACATTCCACGTATTATTGGCAAGAACGTTGAAATTTATGTGAAGTATGAAGGCTTAAACCCGACAGGTTCATTTAAAGACCGTGGTATGACCATGGCCGTAACCAAAGCGGTTGAAGAAGGTTCAAAAGCCATTATCTGCGCCTCTACCGGTAACACTTCTGCAGCGGCAGCAGCCTATGCAGCGCGTGCTGGTATCAAAGCGTTTGTCTTGATTCCTGAAGGCAAAATTGCCATGGGTAAAATGGCACAGGCCATGATGTACGGTGCCATCACCATGCAGATTCGCGGTAACTTTGACGATGGTATGCGTCTGGTGAAAGAAGTGGCCGATCAGGCTCCTGTAACCATCGTAAACTCGATCAACCCGTACCGTCTGCAAGGTCAAAAGACCATTGCCTACGAAATCGTGGATGAACTCGGCCGTGCCCCAGACTACCACTGCCTGCCAGTTGGTAACGCGGGCAATATTACTGCACACTGGATGGGTTATACCGAAGCTGTGGCTAACCAGCCTGCAGACCAGTTTGAACAAGTGGTGTATGATGCGGCAACGGATGCCTTTACTGGTCCAAAACCGGAAGGTTTACCAGTTATGGTCGGTTATCAAGCCTCTGGCGCTGCGCCATTCTTACGTGGTGCGCCAGTTGAAAACCCGGAAACTGTAGCCACTGCAATCCGTATTGGTAACCCGCAAAGCTGGAACCATGCCAAAGCTGTAGTTCGTGATTCACAAGGCTGGTTCGATGAACTGACCGATGCAGAAATTCTGGAAGCTCAGCGCATGCTGTCCATGTACGAAGGCGTGTTTGTTGAGCCTGCATCTGCAGCATCCATTGGCGGCGCGATGCGTGACATTAAAGCCGGTAAAATTGCAGAAGGTTCAGTAATTGTATGTACTGTTACTGGTAACGGTCTGAAAGACCCAGACACTGCAATGAAACAGTGCCAGGATGCGGTGATGCTGTCGATTGACGCTACCATGGATCAGGTTCGTGATTCTATCCTTTCAAACATGGATCAATAATTCCGGTTTGAAACAAAAATCCCTGCTCATGCAGGGATTTTTTTATGGCTGAGGTTTGAAGTTCTGCACGATTTCGCACAGAACAGTTCAGCTTAAATCCGTTTTGGTAACTGGCTGGTCCAGGACATTAAACGGGTGGCATCGTTATTACGCGCCTGGGTATTGCTGGCCCCTAAAATAATCACCACCGCCGGACGTGAATTTAAAGTGGTGTGCATCACCAGACAACGCCCTGCTTCATTAATAAAGCCGGTTTTAGACAGGTTAATATTCCAGCCACCATTACGCACCAGCGAATTGGTATTGTTCGATTTCAGCACCCGATAACCCAGGTTAAAGTCATAGCTTGGCGTGGTCGAAAACTGGCGAATCAGGCCATATTGTGACGCGGTACTGACCAGAATACCTAAATCACGCGCCGATGATACATTGCGTGGGTCCAAACCGGTCGATTCGGTAAAGCGGGTCGAATGCATGCCCAGCTCACGCGCTTTGTTGTTCATGGCGGCCACGAACGCGCTGCGTCCACCTGGATAGGTACGCGCCAGCGCTGCTGCGGCCGGGTTTTCTGATTTCATTAAGGCAAATAATAAGGCTTCAGCACGGTTCATCTTGTCGCCCACACGCAGGGTCGAACTCGAGTTCTTGCCTGCTGCACCGGCAAAATCAATCTGCTGCAAGGTAATTTGCTCAGACATATTTAAACGCGCATCCGCCGTCACTACCGCAGTCATCACTTTGGTAATTGAAGCAATCGGCAACGCGGTATTGGTATTTTTACTGTACAGCACTTCACCGGTATTGGCATCCATCACCAGTGCGGCACGTGCGTTCACAGTGGGCTGGTTGCTATAGGATGCAGTATCCAGAATCGGGCTGGTTCTACTGACCGTGCTGGCGGGCGCCGGTGTGCTGGAACTGCGTACCGTGGTGGTAATTTTGGTTGAGCCTTGTGGTGACGGTTCCACCACCTGCTCGGTCACAGAAGTCGTGGCGGTGGTCATCACATCGCCATTCAGCAGCTGATTGGCCTCTTCAGATGACCAGCTTAGCGTTGCCTGGGCGTTACTCCCCGAGGAAGGGTTCATGACGATTTCAGCAGTACTGACTGAACTCATGCCGAGCAAAACCGATGCTCCCAGCACATGCATTAATAACTTCTTAGAATTTTTCACTATTGCTTACTCAACTCAGGGAGGTAAGATACATTTGCGTATTACCTCAAATATGCCTTACATTTACAACACAGCACGGAACCAATTTTAGCCTCCGACATTGTGCAGAATTTTTCACTTTAGGTTAAGAATAGGATGGCCAATTTTGTCGGTTGATTGCAAGCTAATTTTGCTATATGTAACAAAAAAGATGATTTTAGTGAGAGGGAGAGTCTAGGTGATCACAGTTTTAGTGGTAGATGATCATGAATTGGTTCGTACCGGCATCTGCCGTATGCTCGAAGACCACACCGATGTTCAGGTCATTGGACAAGCTGAATCTGGGGAAGAAGCCATTAATCTGGTGCGCCAGCATCATCCCAATGTGGTCCTGCTTGACGTGAACATGCCGGGCATTGGCGGGGTGGAAACCACGCGCCGTTTATTACAGACTGCCCCGGAAACCAAGGTATTGGCGGTCAGTGGTCTGGCCGAAGAACCCTATCCTTCTTTATTACTCAAAGCCGGTGCCAAAGGCTATATCACCAAAGGTGCACCTGTCTCGGAAATGGTGCGTGCCATTAAAAAAGTCATGCAGGGCGGTAAATATTTTAGTGCCGATATTGCCGAGCAACTGGCCAGTTCCTACCTGTCAGACACCCAGCAATCACCGTTCGACAGCCTGTCGGAACGTGAAATGCAGGTGGCAATGATGGTGGTGAACTGTATTAGCGCGCAGGAAATTGCTGACAAGCTGTTCGTCAGCGTGAAAACCGTAAACACCTATCGCTACCGTATTTTTGAAAAACTGAATATCGACAGTGATGTCAAACTGACCCATCTGGCCATTCGCTACGGATTAATTAAACCTTAAGCGGTTTAAGCCTCATGGATATCCGCCGTACGCAAGCTGAACTGAACCAGTACCATCTCGGGCTATGGTACGGGGCGTATCGGCTGATAATTGCCTTCTGTTTGCTGCTGATTTATTTACTCACCACTCAAACTCTCAATCATGATTATCAGCATCCACGGCTGTATGCCGCCAGTCTGGTGCTGTATTTTATTTTTAGCTGTGCCCAGCTGCTGTATTTTCGCTATGTCCGGCACAGGATTCCGCTACAACTCACGCTGATTTTCAGTGTTGATGTACTGGTGCTCAGCAGCCTGACCTTTGCGCTGGATGGACCGAGCCTGCATTTAAGCCTGCTGTTTGTGATTGCGATTTTCGCCGCGACGTTATTGCTGGAAAAAAGCAAGGCGCTGTTCATTACTCTGGTGGCAATGATTTGTGTCACCTATCAGCATTTTGTTGGCACATTACTGGATTTTTCCTCTCTGGATCGCATCGGGCAAAGTGCCCTGCTCTCGTTCCTGTTTTTTATTATTTACCGTTTTGGCCAGATTGCCGTCCGCCGTTTCCAGATTCTGGAGCACCTGAACTTTTCCCAATCACTGGAACTGAACCGGCTAAAGAATATTAACCGCTATATTCTGGAACAGACCGATATGGGCTATCTGGTGCTGGATGAAAACTGCCATATTATGGTCAGTAATCCGGCCGCCTGCCATTTGCTGGGTATTAATCCGCTGTATGCTTTCGACAAATATCCACTGTATAAAGTACAGCCCGACCTGTTTCAATTATTGCAGTTTGACCAGCTCTCTAACGGCGAAAAATTCCAGTTTGAATCGCAGCTCAGTCATTTCCTGATCCAGATTCAGGTACAAAAGCTGGTGGTGCCGCAGCAGACCTTAACCTTGCTGGTGCTGCAGGATGCACGGCAAATCAACCAGCGTGTGCAGCAACTGAAACTGGCAGCACTGGGCCAGCTTTCAGCCAGTATTGCCCATGAAATCCGTAATCCGCTGGCGGCCATTGTCCAGGCCAATCGCTTGCTGGCCGGCAGCGATCCCGATCAGCAGCAGATGCTGAGCCAGATGATCGACAAGCAGTCGCAGCGCATTGACAAGATCATTGATGACACCCTGAGCATGGTGAAAAATAAGGAAACCACACCGGTGCAGATTGATCTGGTGCGTTTTATTCCGCAGCTGATCCAGGATGATCTGGCCGATCTGGCCAGCCAGATTCAGGTCAGCCAGCCCGAACCTCTGCAAATTCTGTTTGATGAATCCCAGCTGCGTCAGGTGCTGATTAACCTGATCCGTAATGCCCAGCGCCACAATGCGCCGGATCATCCGATTGAACTGCAACTTTATCGCCAGCAGGACACGATCTATATGGATGTCAAAGATTATGGCAGCGGCGTGGCTTCACATGATATTCGCTACCTGTTTCAACCATTTTTTAGTACCGAAATTAGTGGAACTGGTTTAGGATTATACTTATCACATAGTTTCTGCGAGGCCAATCGGGCCAAGTTGCGCTATGTAGAACAAAAACAAGGAGCATGTTTCAGGATTGAATGCTCACCTGTTGACGTAAATAAATAGTTTTTTGGGGAAGTTTAGTGGAACAACCACTCGTTCTCTTCGTCGATGACGAGGAAGATTTATGCACGCTCATGCAAATGACATTGGCGCGCATGGGGATTCAAACACACGTGGCACACCGGCTGGAGCAAGCACGTCAGCTGCTGTCCAGTCATCACTATGACGCCTGCATCACCGATCTGAATTTACCTGATGGCAATGGCCTGCAACTGGTCGAGCTGATTGCCCAGCATTTTCCGCAGCTGCCGGTTGCGGTGCTGACGGCCTATGGCAATATGGAAATTGCCATTGCCGCACTCAAAGCCGGGGCCTTTGATTTTGTCAGCAAACCGATTAACCAGAAACACCTCGAACAATTACTGGAAAAAGCACTGAATCAGCCGCTGTTTAAAGCACATAGTCAGGAAGCAGACCAGCTGGAACAGCGGATGCTGATCGGGCAATCTCTACCGATTCAGCAACTGCGCACCACCCTGAAAAAAATTGCCCGCTCGCAGGCACCGGTGTTTATTAGCGGTGAATCAGGCACCGGGAAAGAAGTAGTGGCCAATCTGGTGCATCGCCTCAGCAACCGCAGTGACGGGCCTTTTATTGCCATCAACTGTGGCGCGATTCCGGGCGATTTGATGGAAAGCGAATTCTTCGGCCATAAAAAAGGCAGCTTTACCGGTGCAGCGCAGGACAAACAGGGCCTGATTCAGTCAGCACACGGCGGTAGCCTGTTTCTGGATGAAATTGCCGAACTGCCGCTCAATATGCAGGTAAAACTGCTGCGCGCGGTGCAGGAAAAACGGATTCGTCCGGTCGGTTCCGATACGGAAATTGATGTTGATTTCCGGATTATTAGTGCCAGCCATCAGGACCTGGAAGCGTTAGTCCAGCAAGGCCGGTTCCGTCAGGATCTGTTCTTCCGGATTCATGTAATGGATATTGTGCTGCCACCGCTACGTGAGCGCGGTCAGGATATTTTATTGCTGGCCCAGCATTTTATTCAGAAAATTGCCCAGGAATGGGATATACACAGCAAAACCCTGTCAGAACGTGCCCAGCAGTTTTTGCTGGAACAGTATTATCCGGGTAATGTGCGTGAGCTACGCAATATCATTGAACGCGCCATGACCTTGAGTGATGATGATGTGATTGATCTGCCACATCTGCAGACCGCACCCTTACGCAAAATGGCACCGCTGGCCGAGCCAGAAGCTGACCCGGCAACACCGGTTACAGCTGATGCCCTGCCCGCTGCTCCGCGTAAACTGCCGGAAGAAGGACTGGAGCTGTTTCTGGAGAAAATCGAAAAAGAGATTTTGCTGAATGCACTGAATCTGACCCATTGGAACCGGACCCTGGCTGCGAAAAAACTGGGGATGTCGTTTCGTTCCCTGCGTTATCGACTAAAGAAATTCGGACTGGATACCGATGAATAAGGTGCGAACCCTGCGCCTATTTATGACTTAACAGTAGCTCTGCAACATGGTCCAGATAATTGTCTTCTTTCATATCCTGTTGCAGTGCATAGCGCTGGTTCGGTTCAATCCCGACCCCTTCAATCATTTTGCCTTGCGGGGTGTAATAGTGAGAAACCGTCATTTGTAAGGCGGTGCCATCTGACAGCGGAAACAGCTTCTGTACCACCCCTTTGCCATAACTTTTTTCACCAATCACCCAGGCACGGCCATGATCTTTTAAGGCGGCAGTAAACACTTCTGCAGCCGAGGCCGAACGCTGGTTAATCAGCACACCGACCTTTAGATTCTGGAATTCAAAACTCGGTAAAGCCTGAAATTGCTGGTCGCCTTCAGCGCGGCTTTTGGTAGAAACAATTACGCCCTGATTCAAGAACAGATCGGCTGATTCAACCGCCGAGGACAGTAAACCACCCGGATTATTGCGCAGGTCAAACAGTACCGCCTTTAGCCGTGGTGTGCTGTACTGTTCGATCAGTTCCTTGATTTCATTGGCAGTATCTTGCTGGAAGACTTTGACTTTAATCAGTAGTACCTGATTACTCAGCATCTGCGCCTGAATATCGGTTTCGACTTTTCTGTTGCGTACCAGACGAATCGGCTGCGCGCTTGCGGTCAGTTGCAAGGTGATATTGGAGCCAACCGCGCCCATCAACAAGGCATTGACCTGATCCTGATTGAGCTTTTGCAGTTCCTGATTGTCGATTTTAAAGACCGAAATACCATTACGCAGGCCTTGTTTGGCCGAGTCGGCATCGGGTCTTAAATTGTGGATCTGCCATTGATGCTGCTGGGCATCGTAACGTAAATTAAAATCGACCGAGGCCAGATCACCTTCGGTATATTGCACCAAGGCACGGTAATCTTCGGCATTCAGATAACGCGAATACTGGTCCAGTCCGGAAACCAGACCTTGAATGGCTTGAGCAAACAAAGCTTCGTCACTTTTTTCCGTGACATAATTGGCTTTGACCAGCCCATAAATTTTGACAAACTGCTGGATCGATTCGACCGGCACTTCCACATAGTCCTGCTCAGTGGTTTCTTCTAGTGCCAGCGGATCTTGATCTTCTGCCGCCCAGACAGGCAGGTTCACACACATCATCAATGTTGTTGCAACAAGCATGCGTTTCCAGTGTGGAACCATCCTTTCACCTATCTGTTGGCAGTTTATGGAGTCAGGGTAATTAAATTACGCCCTTGCATTTCTGCAGGAATTGGCAGTTGCATCAGACTCAGTAAAGTCGGTGCCACATCGGCCAGAACACCACCCTCTGCAATCACCGCCTGGGTCGGGCCGGCATAAATAAACGGCACCAGCTCGGTAGTATGCTGGGTATGGACCTGACCACTGTCATAGTCCTGCATCTGCTCGACATTACCATGGTCGGCAGTAATCAGCATATGACCCTGCTTGGCCATTACAGCTTCATACACACGGCCCAGACAGGTATCCACTGCTTCTACCGCTTTCACCGCTGCATCAAACACACCGGTATGACCCACCATATCGCCATTGGCATAGTTGACCACCAACAAGTCATATTCACCTGAATTGATCGCTGCCACCAGCTCATCTGTCACTTCATACGCGCTCATTTCTGGCTTGAGATCATAAGTTGCTACATTTGGTGATGGAATCAGAATGCGCTTTTCGCCCGGATATTCATCTTCACGGCCGCCACTAAAGAAGAAGGTCACGTGTGCATATTTTTCGGTTTCGGCAATACGCAGCTGGGTTTTACCCAGGTCTGACAGGTATTCACCGAGCGAGTTTTTTAATGCTTCTGGCATATAAGCCACAGGTGCATCAATGGTGGCCTGGTAACGGGTCAGCATCACAAACTTGGCCAGCTGCGGCACCACTTTACGCTCAAAACCGGCAAAGTCGGTTTCCACAAAGGCTTTGGTCAGTTCACGGGCACGGTCTGCACGGAAGTTCATGAACACCACGCTGTCGCCATCCTGAATTGCCGCAACCTCACCAATACGGGTAGCTTTAACAAATTCATCGCTTTCATCGGCTGCATAAGCTGCGTCCAGACCAGCTACGGCGGTTGCTGCAGTACGGACTGCTTCACCTTCTGTTAACAGACGATAAGCCTGTTCTACACGATCCCAACGATTGTCGCGGTCCATGGCAAAATAACGGCCGATCATGCTGGCAATCCGGCCTTGGCCTGGATATTGGGCAAACAGGGCATCCAGTTTTTGCAAAGAGGGCTGCGCACTTTTTGGCGGAGTATCACGGCCATCCAGAAATGCGTGTAAATAAACAGTTGCACCACGTTTCAGCGCCAGCTCCGCCATTGCCACAATATGGTCTTCATGTGAGTGCACGCCACCTTCCGACAGCAGGCCCATTAAGTGCACGGCACCGCCCGCAGCTTTGGCTTTCTCGACTGCATCGACCAGCACTTCATGTTCAAAGAAAGCACCGGTACGGATATCTTTGGTAATGCGGGTAAAGTCCTGATATAGCACACGGCCGGCACCCAGGTTCATATGGCCCACTTCGGAGTTACCCATCTGACCATCTGGCAGGCCCACATCTTCACCTGAACCTGAAATCAACCCATGCGGATGCTTTTCCTGCATAGCGGTCAAATTTGGACGTTGTGCCGCCAGGAACGCATTGTCCTCAACAGCTTCACGATGCCCAATACCATCCATAATGACCAGTACGTGAGGGATTTTGCCTGCAGTTGCATCCGTCATAGTTCACACTCTTTTAGTCTACAAATTAATCGCATATCTTACCGAATTTTCAGTTCGGACACCATGCACGGCTGATGGTTTCAACCGTGCCACACTATCGTTTTGTTCAATTGCCGGCTTATCGGGCGCGTTGCAGCAGATAACCACCCACCACAAACATCAGAATAATCGGGATAAACACAAACCAGGCCGGAGATGGCGCATAAATCAGGCTGGCATAACCGAGGAAATCCTGTAAATAGAAGAAGCCCAGGCCGACAAACAAGGCAATCACCAGACGGAAACCCATCGACTGCTGGCGCAGCGGTCCAAAAATAAAGGAACAGGCAATCAGCACCAGCGCAATCAGGGCAAATGGAGAACCAACTTTTTGCCAGAAAGCCAGCTGATAGCTTTTCGGCACCTGACTGTACTCATGCATATAGCTCATGAAACTGACCAGCTGACTGGGTGATAAATCTTCCGGGTCGATGGTGACCATGTGTACATATTTTGGTTGCAAGGCCAGCGATAAAGGCTGCGTGGCCTGCTGATCAGCAATAGCATTGCCCTCTGGCAGAATATCCATTTGGCGGCTGTTTTGCAGTGACCAGGCGCCATCTTCGACAAACTGGCCCTGTTCGGCATTTAAGGTACCGCGTAAGCGGAAGTTATCATCGAAGTCGATGACCTGAATATTCTTCAGTGTGCCCTGCGAGTTGGCATAGTCAATATAAATAAAGCGCTGCCCTTCGCGGGTCCAGTAGCCTTTGACTTCACCGAGTTCAGCCACGCTGCGATATTTCTTGACGCTTTCTGCGCGCTCGTTGGTATAGGGAATCACCCATTCACTTAAGGCAAAAGACAGCACCACCAGAATAAGCGCCGAACGCACCACCCAGCCGACAATCCGCCACAGGCTGATACCAGCGGCACGCATCACAATCAACTCACTGTTTGAAGCCAGCGTGCCCAGGCCCAGCACCGCGCCAATTAATGCGGCAATCGGGAGAATTTCATACAGATAACCGGGCGCACCCCAGAGCACATGCCATAAGGCATCCAGCGCGCCATAGCCTTCTTTTAGGGAACCGAGTTCACCCAGATAGGTAAATAATACCTGTAAGCCGGACAACACCGCGGTTGCCCCCAACATCGCCAGTGCGGTCGTTTTGGTCACATGCTTGGCCACTATACGACGTGCGAACATATTAAGACCTCACTCGCTGAATCTGTTTCTTGATTTTGGGTGCCAGTTTCTGTTTACGCGAGAACAGCGCCGCCGCAATGGCATAGACCATCAGCACCAGCGGATAGGCCCAGATACCCATTTCTTCTTTACTGATCCGGGTTTTGACCGCCATTAGCGCCACAATCAGGCTGGCAAAAATCAGCAGGGCCGGAAATAGTTTTAAATAACGTCCCTGACGCGGACTGACTTCTGATAAAGCCACCGCCAGCAGCAGCGCCACCAGAATTGAAAACGGTACGAAGATGCGCCAGCCCAGCTCACTGGCCACCACCGGGTCCTGACGGTTATCCCACAATTGCCCGATTGGCAGGGCTTCCACTTCGGTGCTCTGGAATTTGGCTTCCTGATCACTTTCCAGACGCAAACGATAGCTGGCAAATTCAGCCTGAGAATACTGCGGACGATCCGGATAAATTTCATAACGGCGCCCTTCGACCAGATCGACCACATTGGCCGGATCATTGGACAGTTCAATCCGGGTCGCCTCTTTGGCCAGAATCATGATATCCGGTTTGCCCGGACGGTCAGCACGCTGGTAGAAGAAAATATCTTTCAGATTACGCCGGTCTTCTGACAGGTCGCCGGCATAAATGGTATAGGGCCCCGAAGAAATAAACTCTTTTGGCCGCACCAGATCGAAACCGGTACGGACCGCCTGATTGGTGGTCAATTCTTCAAACTGGCGAATCCCCCACGGTGCTGCCCAAACCATCAGCATGGCCTGCACCGCCAGAAATACCACCGTCATCGGGACTAATAAACGTGCCAGTTGGTTACGACTGACACCGCTGCCATTTAACACTGCCATTTCATGATCGACATAAAGCCGGCCAAACACCAGCATCAGGCCAATAAAAAAGCCCAGTGGCAAAATCAGGGTTAAAAATTCCGGCAGACGGTAGCCAATAATGCTAAACAGAATCCCCGCATCCAGACGCCCCTGCGCGGCGACGCCAAAATACTTGATCAGCCGGCCACCCATCATGATCAAGGTCAATAAGGCAATCACAACCAAGGATGTCGACACAACTTGCTTGACCAGATAACGCCGAATAATCAAATTAATGCTTCCAGAAAACGAGGGAATAAAACTAGCGATAGTTTACCCGAATGTTGAAAATATAAAACCTATACTGTTGTTTCACATTGAAACTCTATTCATGAAAATGTTTCAATGGTTTAATGGTTTTAAAATTTTAAAAGGCCTATATAACGCATATGAAACTGACGATTCATCCGACATACCAAGACAATGTCACCGCAGCTGCTTTATTTATTCTGGTCGATGCCAATACCCTTCGCACAACCGCAGATCACTATAAAATCAAAAATTTAGATAGCATCACCCAGGCCGTACAATTTAAATCCGGCTTTAATGAAAGCTTAAGCCTGACAGCACAGGACAACTTGCCGGCATTCAGCCAGCTGATTGGCCTTGGTTCAAGCAGCGAATTACAGCCGGCTAAACTGGCCAAACTGGCGCAAACCATTGTAAAAACCGCACAGAAGAAATTTAGCAGTATTGCGGTAGATCTATCAGTCCTGCCACAAGAACTGCATTATATTTTTGCCTTGAGCCTGACCCAGGCCGCCTACGGTTTTGATGAATTTAAAACCAAAAAGAATGAATTTGTATTAGCGCAGATTCAATTGATTGCCACACAAAGCCCGTTAACTGCCCATCAGCTGAAATTTATTGAAGCGGTACATACTGGTCAGAATTTTGCCCGCGATTTAGGCAACCGTCCGGGGAACATCTGCTTCCCGGAATATCTGGCTGATCAGGCACTGGCACTGGCAGAAGAATTCCCGGATTTACTCAAAGTAACCGTGCTGAATGAACAGCATATGGCTGACCTGGGCATGGGTGCGTTCCTTGCGGTCAGCAAGGGTTCCGAGCGTCCGGGCCGCATGATTACCCTGGAATACAAGGCCAATCTTGAGCAGGCACCTATTGTACTGGTCGGTAAGGGTATTACCTTTGATACCGGCGGTATTTCCCTGAAACCGGGTGCTGGCATGGACGAAATGAAATTCGATATGTGCGGTGCAGCCTCAGTCTTGGGGACCGTACGTGCGCTGTGTGAATCACGCTTGCCGATTCATGTGGTGGCAGCCATTGCCGCAGCGGAAAATATGCCATCGGGCAAAGCCACCCGTCCGGGCGATATTGTCACCACCATGAGCGGTCAGACTGTCGAAATCCTGAACACCGATGCTGAAGGCCGTCTGGTGCTGTGTGATGCGCTGACCTATATCCAGCGTTTTAACCCGGCACTGGTCATTGACGTGGCGACCTTAACCGGTGCCTGTGTGATTGCGCTCGGTTCGGTGTTAACCGGTCTGTTCACACCAGATGATGAACTGGCACAGGAACTGACCCAGGCCGGCCAGCAGAGTTTTGACCGCGTATGGCGTATGCCGGTGATTGATGACTATCAGGAACAATTAGATTCACCTTTTGCCGATATTGGCAATATTGGTGGTCCAAAAGCCGGTTCTGTGACTGCAGCCTGCTTCCTGCAACGCTTTACTCGTGACTATCGCTGGGCGCATCTGGATATTGCCGGCACTGCCTGGAATTCAGGAACCCATAAAGGTGCAACAGGCCGTCCGGTACCGCTACTGATGCAATTCCTGGCCAACCGTGCAGAGCAGCATGGCTAAAGTCAGCTTTTATCTGTTTGAAAAAAGTCCTGAACGGCAAGTGGACAGCACTTGCCGTTTATGCCGGAAAATCCTGCGTGGACCACAGCGCATCTGGCTGTATAGCGCAGACCCGGCATTGCAACGGGCGCTGGATGAACGGCTGTGGAGCTTTGATGCCAGCAGTTTTATTCCACATGGTATTGATGAGCCTACGGCCCAGGTCTGTATTTCAGCGCAGTTACCAACTGAAAATGATTGGATTGTGTTTAATTTTAACGAACAGGCTCTTGAACAGTTCGCCAAATTTAGTCACATTATCGAAATCATTGAAAATCATGAAACCGCCAAACAGCTTGGTCGGGAAAAATATAAACAATATCGTCGTTTAGGTATTGAGCCGCAAACCCACAAATTATAGAACCACCCCAAAGGAGATGCAGCGTGGCATTAAATGTTGGTCCAGATTTTAAACAGCGCTGGTTAACTGCGCCTGAAGCTGTGCGTCAGACCTTTATTGATGACCTGCATCGGATTAGCGAGGTGCTGCAACCGGACAGCGACCTCAAACGCTGGGTAGAGTACGATCAGCAGCAACAGCAACAGTCCTTTCAGAAAATTGATCAGGCCTATGCCGAACTGAAAATCCAGTTAATTGAAGAAGCGCGTATTCGCCGCCAGCAGATGCTGGAGCAACGTCTGGCCCAACAACGCGCCGATCAGGCCGCGTATGCGCAGGCTCTGTATCAGGATGAACTGCAACAGTTTGCCGCGCAGACCGAAACCCTGGCCAGTTTACGCACCCAGCTGGATCAGGAGATTCTGGACTACACTGCGCGTTATCAAAAAAATCCGGAAAATGGCAGTTTCAATTTTGCCAAAGGCGTGCGTATTGCCGATGAACAGATTCTGTCGGAACTCGACAGTGTCCGGGTACGTCTGGAACTGGAAGCCGAAACCCGGATTGAAGAAGCAGTACAACAGTTCCGCAGCCAGCTACAAGCCGCTGCCCAGGAAGAAATTGAATATATTTTAAAACATTCCCAATTTTCCAAAGAGGCCTAAATGTCGGCCTTCTGGCGTGAAAAACCCGGTACGGTGTCAGTAAATGCAGATTTAAACCGGCCCATCTGAAAGATCAATCGGGTGTGAGGCAGAATTTCTCGCCCAAGCGTCATGAAAGTGAAATATTTTTGTCACAAGATAGTCATACTTTGAATAGCAGTACTGCTGCCTTTTAAAGTAAAAATTATTTTTATAATTAGGGTTTAAAATGGGTATCTTGACACAAATATCGAGCAAAATTGACCATCTGCATAGTGGTGAACAATGGCATATTACTGCTCAGGATTTATTAATCAGCCGTGCAGATTTCCAGTCGCTTTATATTTACCTGACCAAAGAAGCTGAAAAAGGTACATTTTCTTTAGCACCGGTTGCAGAAGCCAGTCCACGTTTAGGCGGTACCTCTGTCACAGTGATCAAGCACTAAGGTCAGCGAATTTCTCCCCGCAAGATAAAAGTCCACCCCGCGTGGGCTTTTTTGTGCATGCGGTTTCTCTGCACTGTTGCTATTAAAAAATATGCCCCAGCCACGACAGGATATTACCCAGCCCGTAACCGATGACCAATAAAGACACAATCCAGATAATACCACCGGCAATGTTATAGGCCGTAAAGCTGGCGATGGGCATATGTCCGGAACCGGCGGCAAACGGCGCGAAAGAACGGACAAAAGGAATAAATCGGGCAATAAGAATAGTTTTACCGCCATGCTTCATAAAATAGCGGTTGGTTTTGACGATATATTCCGGTTTGAAATAGCGCGAATGGTCATTAAAAAACTTCAGCCCCAAGACCTTGCCGGTATAGTAATTCACGCTATAGCCAACAATGGAGGCCAGGCACAGCAAAATCGCCATATAGTGTAAATGCACCACATCGGTGGTTGAACATAAGGCGCCAATGGCAATCAGCAGACTGTCTCCCGGCAGGAAAAACATAAATACCGAACCGGTTTCCGCAAAGATAATTAAAAATAAAATTGCATAAATCCAGACCCCATAGTTGTTGAGCAACACAGGCAGCCACTGTTCAAAATTTAGCAAAAAATCAATCATCTACACTTAACCAACGTAAGTTACTCTGTTTCGCGCAGCCTGAATTATCGCTAAAAATAAAAAAACAGTCTAATTTTTTCAATCAGACTGTTCTGTACAGCAGCGTCAGGACTTATTTTAAGAAACCATTTTCGGCCAGAAAGTCCATGCTGATTTTTGACTGTGCCGTGGTTTCTGCGGCTTTTTCACCGAGCAGTAAACGCTCGATATAACGCGCCAAAACATCCACTTCCAGATTGACTTTGCTGCCAGTTTTCCAGGTACCAATATTGGTACGCTCTGCGGTATGCGGAATCAGGTTCAGGCTGATTACACTGCCACGTAAATGGTTAATGGTCAGGCTGATGCCATCTACAGTCACCGAACCTTTTTCGGCCAGATATTTGGCAATTTCAGCCGGTGCAGTCACTTCGAAATATAAAGAACGCGCATCTTCACGCACCAAGGTAATTTCACCGACCGCATCGACATGGCCACTAACAATATGCCCGCCAAAACGGGTGGTCGGTAACATGGCTTTTTCCACATTCACCGGCTGGCCAACTTTCCAGTTACCTAAGGTAGTCCGGTTTAAACTTTCCCGTGACACATCGGCCGCGTACCAGTTATCGCCCCACTCAATCACGGTCAGGCAGATGCCGTTGGTGGCAATCGAATCCCCCAGATGCACATCGGACATATCCAGATCGGTTTGAATACGCAGGCGGACATCACCACCGACACTTTGCAGGCTGTCCACTTTGCCCACGCTTTCAATAATTCCTGTAAACATAGTCTTTTCTCTTATTGTCTCTAGTGCTTACCACAAGGCCAGTTGGGTGCTAACACCGCTGGTATCGACCCCGCCCAGCTCGGCAAAGTGATGCAACTGCCCCAGCAACTGCCGGATTGGCGGGCCAGACTTGGCATGGGTATCGGTAATCACAATAAATTCCAGTACCCGTGCGCGTTCAGACTGACGCTGCTTGCTGACCCGGTAACGCGGTACATCCTGGGTTAACAGGCTGACCCGGCCACGTTTTAAATTGGCCTGCAACAAATCCACTGCACTGATATTGCCATCGGTGGAGTAACTGGTCAGGATATAACGTGCATTAATGGTTTCTAACAGTTTCTCATACGCTTCTTTGGCGTGCTTGGACGAGTTATACGGACTCGGACGCTCTTTGCGCCAAGCACGGTCAATGCCGCTCTTAAAGCCTTTGGTATCCGGGGTTGGTAAATCGACCTGATCCCATAAGGTTAAGGCATTTAACACATGATAGTTACTGCTATAGGCATGCTGGTTATACGGCGGATCTAAATACGCCACATCCACTTCAAAACCGCTCATCTGGTTGGCCAGATGCTGGGCATCAACACACCACATTTCGGCAGCCGGACGTTTCGGATCACCAATTTCACAGAAGCGGCTTGGAGTTAACCACAGTAAAGATTCAATCCGTTCCAGTGCAGTCTGGGTTTTACCGCCCCAGCCATGATGGAAACTTTTAAAGACCCCGGAGGTGTTGCTGACAAAACTGGCCGAATACAGCAAAGGCGCCAGCAGCGCACTCATCTCGACATCATCAATCGCGCCTTGCGCCTGCCAGGTGGCAATCTGCTGGCGGATGGCATCAATACGCATCCCGTTACGGCGTTTAAAGAATAAACGGTCGCGGGTCGGATCATAAATTTCATCATTGCGTGGGCACAGGTTATGCGTGACCCAGCCTTTGACTTCTGGCAAACGGTTTAAATAATCAATCGCTTTCTGATAACCGCCCAGCTCTTTAAACGCCGGTGCTTCCACACAAGCCAAAATCGCATGATTCAGCGCATGGCTATACGGTTCCCAGTCATTGGCAATTACCCGATAGCCATTTTGTCGGGCCAGACGTGAAACCACGCCTGAACCGGCAAAAAAGTCAGCGAAGATCGGGGCGCGGCCGCCTTTGTTCAGGGTGCCGGTCTGCTCCAGCGCTTCCAGAATCAGATGTAACAGACGACGTTTATTCCCCAGATAAGGAACCAGCTGATGGAAAAGATATTCATCTGTCGTACGTGCGGCGTGACGACGTTTGTGATAAACCGTAGACTCTGAATTCATAACGTCTCTTGAGAAGGGGTTAACCTTAAGCGCACATCATCACCGAATTGAGTGACGTCGCAAAGTTTAAATCGAAGTTGTTGTGCCATACGCTCAAATTCTGCCTGAAACATGGCACGTGCAGACCGGCCTAACAGGGTCGGAGCCACATAACTGATCACTTCGTCGACCAATTGCTGCTGTAAAAAGGCGGTCGATAATGTTGCACCGGCTTCAATCAGCACATCATACAGCTGATACTGCTGCACCAAAGTTCGAAGTAGTTGATCCAAAGGCTGAACCTCGAGCTGGATCACGCCCAGCGCTTCCAGCTCGGCCCGATACGGACCCATCACCATCACACTGTCCGGCTGCTCGAGCATTTTGGCGGTTAAGGGCAAGCGTCCCTGACGATCCAGCACCAGCCGTTTCGGCTGGACAATGCTGCTGATGTCCTGATGTATCGCCAGCTGGCGGACATTGAGCTGACAGTCATCGGCCAGTACGGTTTCAATCCCGGTAATCACCACTGCTGAAATTGCGCGCCAGTGCTGCACATCCAGACGGGCCGGATTGCCGGTAATCCATTTCGATTCACCGGAGGCCATGGCAGTACGGCCATCCAGACTTGACGCCACTTTTAAGCGGACATAAGGCTGACCCGTGGCCATGGCTTTTAAAAAGCCCAGATTCAGCTGATGCGCCTGCTGTTCCAGCACGCCTACCTCCACCTGAATTCCGGCATCGCGCAGAATCTGCACGCCTTTACCAGCCACCAGCGGATTCGGATCAGGACAGGCCACTACCACTCTGGCCACACCGGCTTCGACCAGACCTTTGGCACAAGGCGGGGTACGTCCATAATGCGCACAAGGTTCCAGAGTCACGTAAGCGGTTGCACCGCGGGCGGCATCGCCGGCATCACGTAAGGCAAATACTTCGGCATGTGGCTGTCCGGCACGCGGATGATAGCCCTCACCCACCAGCTGTCCATCTTTAACCAGCACACAGCCCACATTCGGATTCGGTTTGGTCGAGTACTGTCCGAGTCGTGCCAGTTCAATGGCACGCTGCATCCAGATTTGGTCTTGAGTTAACTCGGACATGTCACCACTCTTGCGCGTTGAGCTTAGTATTCACGTTGCTGCATTTGTTCAATTTGACGGCGGAAGGCTTCCACATCCTGAAAGTCCTGATACACCGAAGCAAAACGCACATAGGCCACATGATCCAGCGAGAATAAAGACTGCATGACAATTTCCCCGATGGTGCGTGATTTAACATCACGTTCGCCCAGACGGCGGATTTGCAGCTGGATATCACTGAGTACCGTTTCAATCTGTTCCTGAGTCACGGGACGTTTTTGCAAGGCATGCATCAATGAACGGCGCAGTTTGGCTTCATCAAAGGGCTCATTTTTACCGTCCGATTTAATGACGCGTGGCATCACCACTTCATAACTTTCAAAGGTGGTAAAACGTTCACCACAGCTAATACATTCACGACGTCGGCGAATTTGACAGCCTTCAGCTGCCAGCCGTGAATCAATCACTTTACTGTCTGCGGCGTTGCAAAATGGACAATGCATAGTGGTTTAATTGAACAAATCCAGTTGATTTGAGAGTGTAGCAAAAAAACAGGATTTTGTAGAGTTTTACGCAATATATAGAAAAAAAACAGCCCTTTTGGGCTGTTTTACACAATATATTGATTATGCTGCTGAAAGATTATTCAACCCGTTCACCATGCTGGCTTAAATCCAGACCCATGCGTTCATCATCAGATTCAACACGGATACCAATTACCAGATCAATCACTTTCAGGATGATGAAGGTTAATACTGCAGAGTACACAATGGTGGCAATCACACCTTCCACTTGCACCCACAGCTGACCCATCAGGCTGGCAGGTGCCGCATCGCCCATAATGAATTCGCTGGCAAAGAAGGCGGTTAAAATTGCACCTACAATACCACCCACGCCATGCAGGCCAAAGGCATCTAAAGAGTCATCGGCTTTCAGGGCACGTTTCAGTGCAGTAATCCCCCAGAAGCAGACCACGCCACCAATCAGACCCATGGCTAAGGCACCACCGACGGTGACAAAACCTGCTGCCGGGGTAATGACCACCAGACCAGCCACGGCACCTGAAGCACCGCCTAATACAGAGGCTTTACCACGGACCACTTTTTCAGTCACTAACCAGGCCAGTGCGGCTGCAGCTGCGGCAACTTGAGTCACCACTAAAGCATAACCTGCTGAACCATTGGCGCCCAGCGCAGAACCACCATTGAAACCAAACCAGCCTACCCACAGCAAGCTTGCACCCACCACAGTTAAGGTCAGGTTGTGCGGTGCCATCGATTCACGGCCCAAGCCCATACGTTTGCCCAGCATATAGGCAGCCACCAGACCAGCCACACCAGAGTTAATGTGTACCACGGTACCACCAGCGAAATCCAGCGCGCCATCATTGCCTAACCAGCCGCCACCCCAGACCCAGTGGGTAATAGGTGCATAGACCACCACCACCCAGATGGCAATGAACGCAACAAAGGCCCCAAATTTCATCCTCTCTGCAATCGAACCGCTAATAATGGCCACGGTAATAATCGCAAAGGTCATCTGGAAGATCACAAACAGAATTTCAGGAATGGTGCCACTCAAGGCATCGGTGGTAATACCGGCCAGCATGAACTTGTCCAAGCTGCCAATAAAGGCATTGCCTTCGCCAAAGGCCAAGGTATAGCCAATAATTACCCAGACCAGACTGACCACTGCGGCCGCAACAAAACTGTGCGCCATGGTGCTGAGGACGTTTTTCTTGCGCACCATACCGCCATAGAACAGGGCCAAGCCCGGAATGGTCATGAGTAGGACAAGTGCTGTTGAGACCAGAATCCAAGCGGTATCACCAGTGTCTAACACGGCTTCTTCTTCAGCCGCTGCCACTTCAGGTAAAGCAGTTTCTGTAGTGATGATATCGCTTGATTCAATAAGCGCAGGTTCCACAGTATCATTTACTGTGATTTGTTCTGAAGGAGTTGGCGCTGTTACGGCTTCTTCAGCCCAAGTAACAGAACCACCCAAAAGCGCGCCGGACAGGCCGAGCGCAAGTAGCATTTTTTTCATTCGTATCCCCCAACCTAGTTTTTGTGAGTTATTAGGTACTCAGCAAACTTCGTGCCAATTACTTAAACAGCATCTGCACCTGTTTCACCTGTACGAATACGGATGACCTGTTCCAGATTCGTCACAAAAATTTTACCGTCACCGATTTTGCCGGTGCTTGCTACACGGGTGATTGATTCAATCACTGAATCCACCATCTCATCACTAATGGCGATTTCGATTTTCACTTTTGGTAGAAAATCAACAACATATTCTGCGCCACGATACAGTTCAGTGTGACCTTTCTGACGACCGAAGCCTTTGACTTCAGTGACAGTGATCCCTTGAACACCAATTTCTGACAGTGCTTCACGCACGTCATCTAATTTAAAGGGTTTTACAATTGCAGTTACGAGCTTCATGTGTGTTTTCCTTCGGCTTATTTCACCAGTAAGGTTTTATGTTCAAATTTCATGCCAAAACTCCTAAGGTCGGGGGAAATTAGAAGTTACGGCATGTGATTTATTTATATCTTATTTTATACCTTTCTCATGCACCAATCTTCAAAAAATAAACATTTTTCTGTAGAGATTTACGATCTCCGGCATCGAATAAAACCATATTTCATCTGAAACACTATAGTCTGGGCCAGAGCAATGCTACACTGCGCTTTTCAGTCCACTGGAATGGAATTTATTATGATAGAAACCTTATTACAGGCCATCTTAGAACAGGTCGATCAACCGAAAAAAGACTTAGAACATAACCTGCGTGCCCTGCTAAGCGAAGCCGTCAGCAAAATGGATCTGGTGTCCAAAGAAGAGCTGGACCGTCAGCGCACTGCACTGAATAATGCCAATCTTCGTTTAAATGAACTGCTGCAGCAGGTAGAAGCACTCGAACAAAAGATTTTGAACAAAGAATAAGCACCTTCTTAGTGCAACAAAAGACGCATAACGACCAAAAATAACGCACCAAAACGGAACATAACAACAATGTCTTTTGCCAAAATTTATACGCGGGGTCTGCTTGGACTGAATGCCCCATCTATTGAAGTTGAAGTCCATTTAAGTCAGGGTCTGCCCTCCTTAACCATTGTCGGTCTGGCCGAAGCCGCGGTCCGTGAAAGTAAAGACCGGGTCCGCTCGGCCATTATTAACAGTGGTTTTCAGTTTCCCACCAAACGTTTGACCATTAATCTGGCTCCGGCCGATTTGCCCAAAGATGGTTCGCGTCTGGATTTACCGATTGCCTTAGGCATTCTGATTGCTTCCGGACAATTGCCCGAACAGGCCGCAGAAAACCTGGAATTTATTGGTGAACTGGCGCTGGATGGCCAGTTACGCCCGGTCACCGGCACTTTAAGTATTGCCATTGCCTGTCAGGCGGCCGGCCATCAACTGGTATTACCGGAACCCAATGCACAGGAAGCCGCACAATTGCCCGACTTTCAGGTGTTTGCGGCCAGTCATCTGAAACAGGTCTGTGAGCATCTGGCGCAGGCTGCGCCCCTACAGCCTTTTGCAGCAAGCTCGGAAACCCGCTTGGAACGCTATGCTTTTGACCTGGCGGATGTCAAAGGACAGCTGCGACCTCGGCGTGCCCTGGAAATTGCCGCTGCCGGTGGCCATTCCTTGCTCTTTAAAGGTCCACCCGGTACAGGCAAGACTCTCTTGGCCTCACGTCTGGCCAGTATTTTGCCGCCCCTGAATATGCAGGAAAATCTTGAAGTTGCCAGTATTTATTCAATTGCCAATACCCCGCATCGCTTTGGACAGCGGCCATTTCGCGCCCCGCATCATACCGCTTCAGCGATTGCGCTGGTCGGTGGTGGCTCACATCCAAAACCGGGCGAAATTACCCTGGCCCATTTAGGTGTGCTGTTTTTAGATGAACTGCCGGAGTTTGACCGTAAAGTGCTGGAAGTATTGCGGCAGCCCTTGGAATCCAAGGAAATTGTAATTTCCCGGGCATCGCGGCAGATTACCTTTCCGGCCAGTTTCCAGCTGATTGCCGCGATGAACCCCTGCCCGTGTGGCTATGCATTTAATCAGGATATTCGCTGCCAATGTTCCGCAGAAAGTATTAAACGCTACCAGAACCGGATTTCTGGCCCACTCCTGGACCGGATTGATTTGCATATTGATGTACCACCATTACAGGCCCATGAGTTACATGATAAAACTGCGGTGGAAAACTCAGATACGGTTCGCCAGCGGGTGATTCAGGCCTATGAACGGCAAATGCAACGCCAAGGTATGCTGAATATGAACTTAAGTCCAAAACAGCTGGAACAGTTTGCTGCCTTAGCCACACCAGCACAGAACATGATGGATCTGGCCCAGCAGCGCTTAAACCTGTCGGCTCGCGCCTATCATCGGGTCTTAAGAGTGGCGCGCAGTATTGCCGATTTGGCCGAAAGTAGCGAGATTCAAACTGCTCATTTATCGGAAGCGCTGTCTTATCGGGCGCAGTCCAGCCCATAAAACGCATCATTAAAAACAAGCTAAAAAAATAGCCCATTTCAAATGGGCTATTTTTTCAATGTGAAGCCTTAAATTAGAATGCCTTGGTCAATGTCACGACTGCGCCTGTTTCTACGCCACGTTCAACCGCATCGGGTGTGCCTGGACCATAGTCAATATCTGAACCCACCGCAGCCAGTTCTGCAGTTAAGCCTTCAACACCGGCAAAGGCATAAGTTACGCCCAATTTCCAGTCCACATAGCTGTCATCATCACCAAAAATCTCTTCATCTGCCACGGTATAGCCTAAAGCCGCCACTCCACCAAAACCGGTCGCACCAAAAGGCACGCTATAGGTAGCATTGAAATACCAGGCATCTAAATCTGCGCCTAAAAAGTCATTGCTGTAGTTCACTGCGGTGAGCAAGCTGGCATCTTTGACCAGCACATCATTAAAGCCAAGTTTTGCATAGGCTTCTAACCAGTTTAAATCACTTTCACTTGGATAAGCGTAGTACCATAAGCCCACATCCAGTAATGGCTTGCTCGCAAATCCATCTAAGGTTGTGGCATAACCGATATATGGGTCCAGCTCTAAATGGGCCGTACCGCCGAAATCGACATTCGAGCCCCACACCCCGGCATATACACCAGATGCATGTGACAGTGCGAAACCGGCCTGTACTGCAGGATCATTAAAGGTTTGGGTCAGACCACGAAAACGGTAATCTGAAGTCAGCGCTGCAGTACCGCTAAACGATAAAGCAGATGCCGAAGAGTCTTCTGCTGCAGCCACGCTGAAGCTGGCAGTTACGGCAACAAGCGCCAGTGAAAGTGTTTTGATAGAAAATTTCATTATTTGATCCCCTGCTGCATATTTCAATGCTTTTGTGTACTTGTTTCACTCACACAGGAGATAGCAATCCCCATGCCAACACGGGCATTTGCTCACGAAAAATGATTTTGATTTTCTCTAAATTAATATCAAATATTTGTTTTATCTATAATTTAATTATGAGATTAAAATTTAAAAATAGAATAATACTTTTTCAATCCTACTGATGTGCGGATCATTTCACTGCGTTGGGAGATAAACCAGATCATTTATATTTGCTTACATCATGCGCTATTTTGAGTCGCTTAATCATGCAAAAGCCTTTTTACTGCTTAAAAAAAGTGCAATCTTGTATTCTACTAGAATGCACTGATTCACGAGGATGTTCTGATCATAGCTTCAACGAAATGCATAAAAAATTCAGCGAGATAAATCTTGTATGTACGTTTTAATCCCTGTAAAGTGCCAAATTTCCCACATCTTCACACTGTCTAAAACCGCATAATCACAAATTATTTTTTGAATAAAAAGTATAAACACAGTACATTAAAGCGCGAAAATTGCCTTCCTGTTTTGAGAAGCAAATTTTCTGCAATATGACCCAGGAAGGGTGTTTTACAAGAGCAAGGATTGAAACTGTATACGCTAGCGTTTGCATTTTTCTCAAAGAAAAATGGATAAAACGGTATCTTTTTTACAAATTCCCTATAAAATTCTTCCGATTTCTGGGTTCTTTTTAAACAAATTGAAACATAACATTCTGGATGAGGCTCTCTCCCAATGCTAAACGCGAAAAAATTAACATTAGCAGTCCTGGTACAAGCTGCTTTAATTTCTACAGCTGTTGCCAGCGAGCAAAGCGAAGCTAAAGGTTTTGTTGAAGGTGCAGAAGGTTCGGTATTATTCCGTACTGGTTTTATTCACCGTGACAAAACTAACGGTGTAAAAGATCAAAGCTCTTATGCACAAACCGCAATTGTTCAACTTGAATCTGGTTATACCCAAGGCACTGTAGGCGTGGGTGTCGGTGCCGTAGGCGACTGGTCATTTAAACTGGGCAGCAATAACAACGCTGGCAATAACATGATTCCACATGACAACAATGGCGAACCATATGACCAATGGGCTCGTGGTGGTGTCAATGTCAAAGCACGTATTTCCAATACTGAAGTACGTTATGGTACCCAGGTTCTAGACCTGCCGGTATTGGCCAGCAACACGGCACGTTTAGTTCCAGAATATTTCACTGGTGTTTTAGCCACTAGCCGTGAAATTGATGGCCTGGAATTAACTGCCGGTAAATTTACCAAAAACCAGTTCTCTGACCAGATTGCCACCGATCAAAATGATTTAGATCGTGCCATTGTGTGGGGTGCACGTTATCAGGTGAATGATCAGCTGAATACAGCGTATTTTGGTGTAGACAATAAAGACCGTTTAGAGCGTCACTATGCCAATGTTAACTATAAGCTTCCATTGGCAAACCAAAGCAGCCTGACCTTTGACTTTAGCGGTTATCATACTGATTGGGATGCAAAGGCAGACGGCACTGCTCGCACTTACTCGCATACTTCAAATGACTTTAATAACTTAAGCAACAGTATTTGGGCACTTTCAACCACCTATAATACTGGTCCACACAACATTATGGTGGCATACCAGCAAAATACAGGTAATACAGGTTATGACTATAACCTAGGTGTAGGTGTTGCAGATGGTGGCCAAACCATTTATATGCCAAACTCCTACCTGTCTGATTTCGTTGGTAACGATGAGAAATCTGTACAACTCCAATACACTTATGACTTTGCTGCAATGAATGTTCCTGGTTTAACTTGGACATCAGCCTTTGTATATGGTTGGGATATTGATGTACCAACAGCTACCGACCGTTCAATGTTATTAACTGATGATGCACAAGAACGTGAATTCTTTAACCAGGTGAAATACACCGTTCAATCTGGCTTTGCTAAAGATGCCAGCTTACGTGTACGTCATTCTTACTACCGTGCAAGCGATGAATACCAAGTAGACAGATACATTGGTGACACCAATGAATGGCGTTTATTCCTAGACATCCCGGTGAAATTATTCTAATTTCCTGACGATGGTCTAAATCAAAAAAACCTGCACAGTGTGCAGGTTTTTTTATGGCGTCCTCACTAAACAAGACAGATCAGTGAGGGGGAAAAGCCGTATTATTTTGCAGCTTCAATCGCTTTTAATACTTCAGCTTTGGCAACCTCTGCGCCTTCCCAACCGGTCAATTTCACCCATTTGCCTGGCTCTAAATCTTTATAGTGGGCAAAGAAGTGTTCAACCTGTTGAATCAGTAACGGTGGAAGATCGGTATATTCTTTCACATCTTTGTAAATTGGAGTCAATTTGTCGTGCGGTACCGCGATCAGTTTCGCATCAATACCACCGTCATCTTCCATGTTCAATTTACCGACCGGGCGGCAACGAATTACTGAACCTGGTTCAACCGGATGTGGCGTTACCACCAATACGTCTAATGGGTCACCATCTTCAGACAAGGTATTTGGCACATAACCGTAGTTTGCTGGGTAGAACATTGCAGTACCCATGAAACGGTCGACAAATAACGCATCAGAATCTTTATCAATTTCGTATTTGATTGGCGCTGCATTGGCAGGAATTTCAATGATTACATAGATATCATTTGGCGCATCTTTACCCGCTGGGATATTGCTGTAGCTCATGGCATCACTCTTTCACAAATTAAATTTTTTAAACCGCGTCAATTATAACGGGTTTCGGCTATTAATGACTTCGCGATTATACATTCATGACATAAAAATAGATATTTTGCTGTGCAATCACGCGGTCAGTTTAATCACCAGCAGCAATAAACAGATCGGGCAAAGTAACGATAATAACCAGATAATCGAGCGCAACGTCGCCCAGTTGGCCAGATAACACAGCCCGTACAGCAGACGAAACACCAGATAGGCAATGCCAAAGGTCATAATAATAAACTGCGGAATCACCATATATTCGGCCAGTAAAATGGCGGCAATAAACAGCGGCAGACTTTCAAAGCTGTTTTGCTGGGCAGCATTGGCACGCGCCGCCAGACCGGTAGTATTGGCTAAAAAAGAACGTGGATTTTGATTATCTTCAGATTTAAAGCCGCCAGCCATTTTTGCAATTACTGCAAATAAATAAGGCAACAGGCAGGCGATTAGAATCAGATAGACGATTCCACTAATACTTTGCATCTATTTTTTCTCGTCGGAATTCTTCAAAACTTTATCATAGCATGGTGTTTTAAGCATAAATTTTGTTAAATAGGGTGTTTTTATTCATTGTGTAGGATTCATGATGGTCAATCCTGATCAAAAAGAAATGTTCGATGTACTTGAAAAACAGCGCCAGCATCAGCTGCAAGTCGATCGGGCCTTAAAAATTGTGATTCCCATTGTGGCCTTTTTATTAACGGTCATCTGTTCCAACCTGAATATCTGGTCGACCCTGTTTACCTTTGTGGTGCTGTGGGTGGCCCTGTATGCTGTGGGAATTAAACGTCTACCTTTATGGCACTGGGTGACCGTAATTCTGGTGTATTGCCTGATTGATAATATTTTAAGTTATGGCAGCTTCCATTCCTCCGGTTTTAGCCGTCAGTTTGGCTCGATGTTTATTTTCCTCGGGGTGATGGGGGTTGGACGTCCTTACTTCGACCGCTGGCTAATGAAAAAAGAGAATTAAAAAAAGCGCCCTTAGGCGCTTTTTTTATTGCAGAATTTATGCAGTCTTACGTAGGTCTTTACGCAGGATTTTACCTACGTTAGATTTCGGTAATTCATCCATAAATTCAACATAACGTGGGCGTTTATAACCGGTCAGGTTTTCTTTGGCAAAGGCCAGAACTTCTTCAGTCGTCAATGAAGGATCTTTCTTCACAACGAACAGTTTTGGCACTTCACCTGATTTTTCATCTGGTACACCAATTGCAGCCACTTCCAGTACTTTTGGATGTTTCGCCACGACTTCTTCAATTTCAGAAGGATAAACGTTAAAGCCAGATACCAAAATCATGTCTTTCTTACGGTCAACAATCTTCACATAGCCTCGTGAATCCATAACACCAATGTCACCTGTACGGAAGAAACCATTAATCATCACTTTGTCGGTTTCATCTGGACGGTTCCAATAGCCTTTCATGACTTGTGGACCACGGATTGAAATTTCACCCTGCTCGCCCAATGCTACTTCATTGCCGGCATCATCCAGAATTGCCACTTCAGTTAATGGCAATGGAATACCAATCGTACCGCTGAATTCTTCAGACGCTGGCGGGTTCGCGGTAGCCACCGGTGAAGTTTCAGATAAACCGTAACCCTCAATGATGTTGGTGCCAGTCACTTTTTTCCAGGCTTCCGCTGTAGATGGTAATACAGCCATACCGCCGCCCATCGCCATTTTCAATCGGCTGTGATCAAGCTGTTTAAACTCTTCATTGTTCACAAGTGCATTGAATAAGGTGTTCACCGCAGGGAAGAAAGTTGGTTGATATTTGCGTAATTCTTTCATTACCGCAGGTAAGTCACGCGGGTTTGGAATCAATACGTTTGCCTGACCTTTATACATCCCGTAAAGCGCGCACACCATAAATGCAAAAATGTGATACAGCGGCAATGCACAGAAAATACGGTCATCTGGCGCGCCATCTTGCGCACCAAATTTACTTTGGAAAATACCATCGCATTGCAGCATGTTTGCCACTAGGTTACGGTGGGTCAGTTCTGCACCTTTAGATACCCCTGTCGTACCACCGGTATATTGCAGTACTGCCGTATCGCTTAGAGTCAGGCTTGGACGCTTGTAGTTGCTGACATTGGCTTTCGACATGGCCGCATTAAACTTGACATGACCCGGAAGGTCCCACGCCGGAATCTGTTTACGCACTGAACGTAAGACAAAGTTCACCAACGTACCTTTTAAGGTGCCTAGCATGTCACCCACAGAGGCAACCACGACGTGCTTGACTGGGGTTTTACCCAGAATCGCCTGATATACAGAAGCGAAGTTTTCAATAATCACCAGCACTTCTGCGCCAGAGTCATTTAACTGATGCTCAAGTTCACGTGAGGTATACAGCGGGTTTACATTCACCAGCACCAGACCGGCACGGAATACACCCAATGCCACCACTGGATATTGAAGAACGTTTGGCATCATCACTGCAACACGTGTGCCTTTGGCCAAGCCCAGACCTTGCAAATAGCTTGCAAATTTACGGCTTGCTTCTTCCAGTTCAGCAAAGGTCAGCACTTTATCCATAAAGATAAAGGCATCACGTGAACCAAACTTCTGGAAATTACGTTCAAAGATATCAACCAGTGACGTATTCTCCGGTGGCAACTCTACAGTTTCTGGAATCCCTGTCTTTCGGTATTCTTCAAACCAAATTTTTTCCATAATGCCAATCTCTCCAATCAGTAATCCTTAGTATTCAACTGTTTTATACACTGCCGCACTTCATTTTTTGGCTTGTTTATGTACAGCAGTGGATCCATTTTCACGAATTCGATTCATATATAACGTATTTTATGTAAACAACGCTAGTCTTATCTCTGAATCAACAGTTTATTTGCTTTTTGATATCCCCGTGGTAAAAGCTGTCCCTTAGTTCCTCTCTTACCGATATACTTCTGCAAGTCATCACCTTTTAATTTTAACTGCTGTTGTCCTGCAAACACTTGAATTATTTCATCTAAATTTAGCATTGTCATGGATACAATCTGATCTTTCGGTTCAAGTTGTATCAATTTATTACCTTTACCTTTGTTCAGCACCGGTAATTCTGCCAGATCAACAATCAGTAAACGGCCGGCAGAACTGAGTAGCGCAACATGACTGAACTGCTCAATAGTTTGCAGATTCATCACGCTGGCGCCTTCAGACAGGCTCAGGAAAGCCTTACCGGCTTTGGCATTGGTATCCAGCTGTTTGGCTTGGGTTTTAAAGCCATAACCTTTGCTGCTCATGACCAGAATTTCAGCCTGATCTTCTGCCACAAACACCTGTTTAAAGCCGACCCCGCTGGCCGGTGATAAACGTGAACTGAGCGGTTCACCCAAACCACGCGCCGATGGCAGGCTGTTAATGGCCACACCATAACTGCGTCCAGTGTCATCCAGCACATAGGCACGCTGGTTGGATTTGCCTTGGGCGTGACTTAAATACTGGTCACCAGCGCGGAAATTCAGGTTTTCGGCATCGACATCATGGCCTTTGGCACAGCGAATCCAGCCAGCTTCAGACAGCACCACGGTTACCGGATCAGCCGGCAGCATGTCCTGTTCATTAATGGCAGTGGCTTCAGCGCGCTGCACGATTGGTGAACGGCGGTCATCACCAAACTTTTTGGCGTCGTCTTTTAACTCCGTAATAATCAGGTTTTTTAATGATTCCGGATTGGCCAACTGTTCACGAATTGTGGCAGCTTTGGCCTCGAGTTCTTCCTGTTCGCGACGGATTTCCATTTCTTCCAGTCGGGCCAGATGGCGCAACTTGAGTTCCAAAATGGCTTCAGCCTGAATCTCATCAATACCAAAGTGCGCCATCAGCTCTGCTTTGGGATGATCTTCTTCGCGGATAATGCGGATCACGGTATCAATGTCTAAATAGGCAATCAGCAAGCCGGCCAGAATATGCAGGCGTTTTTCAATCTTGTTCAGATGATATTGCAGGCGGCGTGTGACGGTATGTTTACGAATCTCGATCCATTCCAATAAAATCTGGCGAATCGATTTCACCTGTGGACGACCATCGGCACCAATCATGTTCATGTTGACCCGATAGCTCGATTCCAGATCGGTGGTTGCAAACAGATGGCTCATCACTGCATCGGCATCAATCCGGTTGGAACGCAGCACAATCACCAGACGGGTCGGATTTTTATGGTCCGACTCATCCCGTACATCGGTCACCAGTGGTAGCTTTTTGGCCTGCATCTGGTCAGCAATCTGGGTAATGACTTTTGAGCCAGAGACCTGATACGGTAAATCACTGATAACAATTTCATTTTTTTCAATGGTATACACCGCACGCATGCGATAACTGCCGCGTCCAGTGGTCTGAATCTTTAACAGTTCATCTGGCGGGGTAATTACTTCAGCCCGGGTCGGTAAATCCGGGCCAGGAATATATTCTGCAACCTTGCTATCGCTTAAATTCGGATTACGGATCAGGGCGATGGTGCCTTTAATGATTTCACGCAAGTTGTGCGGCGGAATATCGGTGGCCATACCCACGGCAATGCCGGTGGTGCCATTGAGCAGGATATTTGGAACCCGTGCCGGCAAGGTCACTGGCTCTTTTAGGGAACCATCAAAGTTGTCCTGCCAGTCGCAGGTGCCCTGACCGAGTTCAGACAGTAACAGGTCACTATATGCGGATAATTTGGCTTCGGTATAACGCATTGCGGCAAAGGATTTTGGATCATCCGGTGAACCCCAGTTGCCCTGCCCTTCAATAAATGGATAACGATAGCTAAACGGCTGCGCCATTAACACCATCGCTTCATAACAGGCCGAGTCACCATGCGGATGGTACTTACCCAGCACATCACCGACCGTACGTGCAGATTTCTTTGGTTTACTGCTTGGCTTGAGACCCAGCTCGCTCATGGCATAGACGATACGGCGCTGTACCGGTTTCAGGCCATCGCTGATATGAGGCAATGCACGGTCCATAATCACGTACATGGCATAGCTGAGATATGCTTGTTCAGTAAATTCTGCTACGGAACGGTTTTCTGTCGCATGATGCGCGAGGCTTGTCATAACAACCTGTAATCCTAAATTAATGCGTTATAGTTTTGACGTTCTTATGCTATGCCGCAGCCGCGGCCAGCACAAGGGTAGCCGATCACACTCTGCGACAATTTATGTCTTATGGCGTAAAAATATCCATTTTAGGCGCGTCAATCAACTGAAAAATACACAAGTCTGACTGCACGTTGAAAAACATATTCCAGAAATAAAAAAGATGCGCCGGCACAATAGCCAGCGCATCTTGCATTGTCTGTATGAGCGGCTGCTTATAAACCAATCGACTCCAGGGTCTTGCCGCGGGTTTCCTCACCCAGCAGCACAATCACCAGTGCCACGGCCAGCAGCACCGCGGTAAACATCATAAATACATAGCTAAAGCCGTTGTGCATCACCATCATCTGGGTCACCACCAAAGGCGCAACAATACCGCCCATACGGCCCACCGCCGAAGCCCAGCCGGAACCAAAGGCACGGATATTGGTTGGATACTGTTCCGGCGTATAGGTATACAGCACACCCCAGGCGCCTAGGTTAAAGAAGGACATCAGGCAACCCCAGAACACGATCATGCCGACGCTGCTGGCCTGTCCAAAGAAGTAGGCTGATACCGCACACAGCCCAATAAAGCCGGCCAGTGTGGCTTTGCGGCCAAGTTTTTCTACCAGCCAGGCCGCCGCAATATAACCCGGCAACTGCGCCAGAATCATGATCAGCACATATTCAAAGGACTGCACAATAGTATAGCCTTCCTTGACCAGCAGACTTGGCAGCCAGGTAAAAATGCCATAATAGGAATAGACAATGCCGAACCAGATCAGCCACAGCATGAGGGTACGACGCGCAAATGGCCCCGACCACAGCTGGGCAAAAGAAATATTCTGTTTGGCGGCCACCGGCTTCACTTCCAGCTGTTCAATCACCTCGACACCGCAGCGGCGTTCCAGACTTTGTACTAGTTTGTGCGCTTCTTCGACCCGGCCGCGGTTAATCAAATACGGCACCGATTCCGGTACTTTTTTCCAGATGACCCAGGCATAGAGCGCCGGCAAACCACCAATTAAAAAGGCCATATGCCAGTCAAAGGTCGGAATCACAAAATAAGACACCAGCGCCGCACAGAGCCAGCCCAGCCCCCAGAAGCTTTCCAGCAGCACAATAAAACGGCCCCGCACATGCGCCGGAATATATTCACTGACCAAAGTCACCGCAACCGGCAACTGCCCGCCCAGCCCTAAACCGACAATAAAGCGGAAAAACAGTAACCAGCTTAAATTTGGGGCAAAGGCACAGGCCGCTGTGGCCAGGCTATAAATCACCAGGGTCGTGGCAAATACGGTTTTACGCCCAATCCGGTCGGCCAACCCGCCGGAGAACACCGCACCAATGGCCATGCCAACAAAACCAATTGACACCACCCAGCCTTTTTCTGCCGGGCTCATTTGCCAGTCTTCCGCCATTTTGGCCAGAATAAAGGAGATTAAACCGGTATCCATGGCATCAAACATCCAGCCCAGTCCGATGACCCATAGCAAGGTATAGTGGAACTTACCAATCGGTAAGCGTTGTACACGAGAAACTAGATCCATAATAAACGCTCTGACAGGGTGGAGAGGAAAACGCGGATGGCGCGCCTGGTTATTGTTATGACAACAGCAATCAGCTTTGATTTTAAAGACAATGACCGCTATCTGGATAGCGGTCATGCCGTTTAATTTATAGGAGATTTGTGGCTAGGAGGCATCTTTGGATGAGGCCGACTGCTCATCATCATCCTTATAAATGAATTTTGGCATTTCCAGACCAAAATAGATCGCAATTAAACGTAAGGTAAAACCAAAAATCAGCGTGGCGATAACAGTTAGTTCTAGCGACAGGCCAATTTCAATACAGACCCAATAGCAGATCACCGACACAAAAGAGATACTGGCATACAGCTCACGGCGGAACACCAGCGGCACATCATTACACAGAATATCACGCAGAATCCCGCCCGAGACGCCGGTCAGCACACCGGCCACCGCCGACACCACAAAACCGTGGCCCATTTCCAGCGCAATCTGGCAGCCAATAATGGTAAAGCCAATCAGGCCCAAGGCATCCAGCACCAGGAAGATGGAACGCAGATGGCGCATCCATTTGGCAATTAAAATGGTGACAAAGGCTGCCGCGCAGGTCAGGACCAGATATTCCGGATGCTTGACCCAGGTTAAAGGATAATGGCCCAGCAATACATCACGTACCGAGCCGCCGCCCAGTGCGGTGACACAGGCAATCAGGGTCACCCCGAACCAGTCCATGCTTCGCCGTCCTGCCGACAATGCACCTGTCATTGCTTCTGCAGTAATGGCAATAATATAAATGACCAACAGCAACATGAACTGCCCTTCTTTCACTAGGGGAATTGATGCGCGTTATCATAAGCGAAAATACGGCAAATGTTATAAAAATTGCGCACAACATTGCTTAAATTTCTTGCCCGAACCGCAGATACAGGGCTGTTTCATGGTAATCTGCTGATCGGTGGTCGGATCAAGAAAATACCACGCACCCTGATGTTTGACGAAATGCGATACTTCATGATGTATCTGCGGCTGGTTGCCATCATGATAATAGGCCTTGAATTCGACCTGGGCATGGCTTTTGTCCAGCTTTTCCTGAGCACTTACGATTTCCAGTTTTAACCACTGGTTGGCGCTGCTCCAGTCCCGAATAGCGGCCACATCCAGAGCCTGCTGCTGACCAAGTGCGGTGGTTTTGACAATATAATCAATCTGCTGCAAGGCAAAGGCACTATAGCGTGAACGCATTAGCTGAGCGGCAGTTTGGGCCTGCTGCTGACCTAAATGCAAAGGCTGGCAACAACTGTGATAAAACCCAGCGCCACAAGGACAAGGCTGTTCTGACATAAATTTTTTCCAAAAAAATAGCCTGACAATGCAGGCTATTTTAACGGAACTGAATCGGAAAACAGGAATATTCTGAGTGCTACTCGGCTGGCGGCTGTGGCAGCACATGCACCTTCTCGATTTTATGCCCGTCCATGGTGACCACTTCAAAAATATGATCATCAGCCAGCAGACGTTGGCCATTTTCCGGCAAACGGCCGAGATGGAACAGGATATAACCCGACAGGGTCGAATATTCTTCCAGCTCATTGACCAGATCACGACCGAGCAATAACGAGACATGGCGGATATCAGTCGAGCCATCCAGCATCAGGCTGCCATCTTCCAGGGTTTCTGCAACCGCGTCGAGGGTATCTTCATCCGGGAATTCACCGGCAATGGCTTCCAGTACATCAATCGGGGTGACCACACCTTCAATCGAGCCATATTCATTCAGTACAATTGCCATTTGCAGCGGCGCCTGACGCAGCTGTTCCATCACCATCAACACCTGTGCATTTTCATGCACAATCACCGGTTCGCGCAGATGTTTTTCAAAATTCAGTACGCCGGTTTCAATAAATTCATTCATAACCTTATGGGTCAGCACCACCCCGGCAATATTGTCCAGCTCGCCATGCACCACAATTAAACGTGAATGCGAGGTATTCATCAGCTGGGCCTGAATGCTGTCCTGGTCTTCATCTAAATCCAGCCATTCCAGTTCCGGTCGCGGGGTCATCACCGATTTTACCGGACGCTCGGCCAGACTGAGTACGCCCTGCACCATCACGGTATGGTAAACGCTGTTCTCTTCGGCAAAGACTTCATCGGCAAAAGCACGTGTCGCCAGCACTTCTTCCGGACTTGGATGCTCCGGTTCCGGCCCGTTCGGTTTGCCGCCGAGCATCCGCATCACCGCAGAAGCGGTACGATAACGCAGGTCGGTGGTGGTGACCATTTTTTCCTGATTTTTGCGCATGGCCTGGTTCAGGAACTCGATCATCACCGAGAAACCAATCGCGGCATATAAATAGCCTTTTGGAATGTGATAACCAAAACCTTCCACCACCAGCGAGAAACCGATCATCATCAGGAAGCACAGGCACAGAATCACCACAGTTGGATGTTTGTTGACAAAATCCATCAGCGGTTTAGAGGCCCAAAGCATAATACCGATGGCAATGGTCACCGCGATCATCATCACCGACAGCTCTTTGACCATGCCGACCGCGGTAATCACACTGTCGAGCGAGAACACCGCATCCAGCACCACAATCTGCACAATCACCATCCAGAAAGTGGCGTGTACCGGATTTTCTTCTTTCAGCTGCGGCTTGCCTTCAATACGTTCACGCAGCTCCATGGTGCCTTTAAACAGCAGGAACACCCCACCAAACAGCAAGATCAGATCACGACCCGAAAACGGATGATCAAAAATATGGAACAGCGGATTGGTCAGGGTGACCACCCAAGCAATTGAAGCCAGCAGAATCAGGCGCATGCCTAAAGCCAGAATCAGCCCGACCACCCGCGCGGCATTACGCTGTTCTGGCGGCAATTTTTCAGCCAGAATGGCAATAAACACCAGGTTATCAATACCCAGCACAATTTCCAGAATAATCAGGGTCAGCAAACCCACCCATGCGGCTGGATCAGACATCCATTCAAAAATCATGGGCGATGCTCCACGAGTATCGTTTTGGCTGTGCGACAGCCAAGGCCGGCTGTTTCAAAACCTGGGGAATGAAAGGGAAAAGAAAAGAGATTAAAAGCGGCTGTTGTTGTATGGTGCAATAGTGTCCACTACCCATGACGGTTCTATTGTTGTCAAACACGATTTCAGTATAGAAAAGATTGGCGCCAGAATCACTCTTTTTTTGGCCTGGTCACGGTTGTGCTGCATGCTTTAACAATTCTTTGCAATCACACTGCACGGCGCTGGCATTGTTTGTCATATTTTTTGCATAAGCTAGAGCAGACAAAAAGAACATGTTAAGGTGAAACAAGAATCATGAATAGCGTAGTAAAAATGACTGATAATTTAAAACATCCTTCTCCTAAAACAACACAACCTTTAATTGCTTTATATTGCGGCTCACGTTCTGGAAATAAACCGGTCTATCAGGAAAAGGCCGTGGCACTGGCACGCCGTCTGGCGGAAAATGGCTTTGGTCTGGTCTATGGCGGCGCCAGTATCGGTTTAATGGGCCAGGTCGCCGATGCCGTGGTTGATCACGGTGGTGAAACTGTAGGCGTGATTCCGGAATTTATGCTGGATTATGAAATTGCCCATCATCGTCTGACCGAGTTGCATATTGTACACAGCATGCATGAGCGTAAAGCCCTCATGGCCGAACGTGCCAGCGCCTTTGTGGCCTTGCCGGGCGGACTGGGTACCTTTGAAGAAATTCTGGAAATTGCCACCTGGGGCCAATTGAACCAGCATCAAAAACCGATGATGCTGTATAACGTCAATGGCTTCTATGATGCGCTGATTGCCCAGCTTGACCATGCCGTAGCCGAAGGCTTCCTGCCGCCGCAGCACCGCGCCAAGCTGATTGTCTGCAATCATGCCGATGAAATCCTGACTGCCTTGCATAATCTGGATGCCCCACAGCACGTTGCCATTTAAAGCGCTTGAACCCAAAAGTCCAGAAAGAAAAAAGCGAGCCGAAGCTCGCTTTTTTTGTACTTGATGTTCAGTCCATGCTTAGCCTGAAATCAGGTTATAGAACCATGGCAAAGTGGTCGCCAGGAATACCGACATGGCCAGACCAAACATCAGTTTCATCGCATCTTTGCTGACATTGCGTGAGGTACGGTATTTGCTGACCCCGTTCACAATCATTGAGATGGCAAATTCACGACCGGCCAACAGACCCAGGAATACCCAGGTGGTACTCATCGGGATATTGCTCCACTCTTTGAAAATCAGCAGGATCATTGCATAGATAAAGTCCACGATGGTCGCAGCACGTACATCGGTAACATCGGTTTTGGTATCGACAATCTTCTGGATGGCACCACCACGCTGGTACAGAATAACCCCCAGCAAGATCACAAAGACCGTAATGGCAAACATCAGGAATTCAAACGGTACCTGACGCGGCACATACACGAAGATGTTGGCCAGATCCTGAATCAGCCACTGGCTCCACAGGAAACCGGTAGATAACCATTGTAGAATCACCCATTTGGTCGAATGTTCCTGATCTTTGGTCTGGTTAAAGTACACCGTCATTTTGTTGGCCACAAAACGATAGATGATCAGCGCCGCCAGGAAGGCCACGGCATAGCCCATCATGGATTTGACCATCATCGAGCCCAAGCTCGCAGGAGAGAAGATGGTCAACACCAGGAAGGTGGTACTGACCGGAATACCATATTTGGTCAGTAGCAACAGTAAAACCGGCGGCACAATATACAGCCAGGTAATTCCGCCTTCAGGGAACGGAATGGTTTCCAGTCGCCCATAAGAGGCATCACCGACGCCCGATGCATACCAGCCATAGACCAAGACCACAACCAGGATACTGCTGATATACACCCACAGTACCCACCAAGGACGATGGGAGTTAGAAGAAATAAAAGTCCCTAAGGTTTGAGGTACATCATTTCCGACAATAGAATAGGCCGCCAAACAGAAGCCGATTACCATTAAAAGTTCAATTGTCATAAGAACAAAGCCTATGTTCAAAAAGGGAACACCACCCCCAATTGGGCTGGCATTAGCTTAAAATGATGACAATACTATTTCAGTTCTATGACATTTTAGTGACAATGAAAATTTAAAATAAAAAAAGAGCACCGTAGTGCCCTTTCTCTTTTTGGCTCACTTATTTCAGATTCAGCTGATATACCGCGGTGCTGCCGCTGACTTCATTACCCACCACCAGTAATGGCTGGCCATTTGGTGAGTCCTTTGCCGCAATAAAGACCAGACCTTCCGGGCCTAAATCGCCAGCCTGACCCAGCTCAATTTGTTCAGTGCTCGCGTTCATCTCACGGCTATTCAGATACTGCACAAAACTTGGTGCAGATGGAGTCGATACATCATAGACCATCACCCCGCCAGCACGTTCCAGACCAATAAAGGCAAAGGTTTTGCTGCCAATCTGGCCCAGCGTCACGCCTTCAGGTTCAGGGCCTTTGTTGTCACTGCGGTTATCCATGCCTGCTTCTTCATGGTTGGCATTGAAAATTTCCGGATGATGCTCGGCAATGTACTGCTCAAAATCATCCCCTGAATCCCAGACCCGTTCCAGACCGTTTTGCGCGCTATTTTCTGTCCAGATACTGACCGAGCGTGCACCAAAACTATAAAGATGGTCATATACCAGATTGCCGCGTTCATTCAGCTTTGGCGTACCATCGGCATTTTTCTGGTAGCCTTCAGTCCAGGTAATATTCAGACGACCCAGCAGATGATCTTTACGGCAGTCACCGGCATTGCCTGCCGTGGCACCGCAGTAACCAAAATTATCCGGATTCAGCTCGGCACCTTTGGCCAGCTGGCTTAAGTGCGCCGGTAAATCATCGCCTAAACGGCGGGAAAAGCCATCGGCATGTACCAGATGTTTCACTCGCCATTCTTCAACAAAACCTTTGCTGGTGTCGTTATTAAAATATTCTGGTGTGTCTTCGCCCCAGGCGCGCGCATCGCCTTCATTGGCGGTCACGATATAGGTTTTGCCGGCCACATCAAAGCTGGCAATTGCATCTGGCATATACAGACCGCGCACATTGGCCCAGGTCTGGATCTTAATACTGCCCGTTCCATCAACACCATCGGCATCGCTGACATCCATGCCATTGCCGTCCAGACCATGGTCTTTAAAGCCCAATGGATACACCGCCAGTACTTTGGCATTGACCACATCAATTTTGGCCAGCGCATTGTTTTCCTGCAATGCAGCCCAAGCCGTTTTGCCATCTTGCGATACCGTAATATATTCCGGTTCAAAATCCTGCGCCGCGGTCGCATTTGGCCCGAAAATACGCACGCCCTGGGCACGCAGCGCCGCTTCCTGTCCATTAAAGGCTTTAAAGTCTGCAGTGCGGACCACAGGCGCTGTTAAATTACTCAGCTGAATCACGGAAATTGAACCTTCCGGATCAACCTGATAATCATCAGATGGCTCACCTTCATTGGCCACCAGCAGGGTTTGACCATCCGGGCTAAAAGTCAGCATATCCGGTAAGGCACCGACCTGCACATGCGCCAGTTTGCTCAGATCTTTGGCCTGATACAGCGCCACATAACCCGGATCGGTTTTGACGGCAGCCTGAATCGCAATTGCCACAATACCGTTATGCACCGCGACACTGTTTACTTCCGCGCCTTCAGCAATATCATGGACCTGAATCTCGGCAATTTTAACCGGCTGATTTGGCTGGCTTAAATCGAGTACATCCAGCACCCCGGCCTGCGCATTGACCACAAACAGGCGTTTGCTGGCGGCATCATAGGCCGGAATTTCTGCGGCACTTTCTGCAAAAATGCCCGACTGATAGGCCCCAATTTTGCTCAGTTCAATGGTATTGGGGGTTGGATCGACCGGTGCAGGACTGACCTGATCATCATCACTGTTACACGCTGCCATCCCCACGGCCAACATGGCCACCCAAAGTGATTTCAATTTTAATTTCATAGGTTTAATTTGATAGTGTTTAGAATATGAACAATTTATAAACATCCGGTTGCAGTGCCATGACGTTTTGATTGCAGTTTTCTGACAGGGTCAGGCCGTCACGCGGCAACGCTTTAGATACGACATCCGCGCCAGATTGTTTTACACTAGGCAAAATTCCACCATGCCCGCTAATTATGACTGCCACGCCAACCCATCAAGCCCTGCAACCCGAATTCAGATTGTTAGTGCTCTTGGTGTCGATTGGCTTTTTTATGCAGGGCCTGGATACCACCATCATCAACACCGCGTTGCCGGCCATTGCCAAGAATTTGCAGGAAGATCCGCTGCGAATGCACAGCGTGGTGGTGGCCTATGTATTGTCAGTGGCGGCCTGTATTCCCTTGAGTGGCTGGCTGGCCGACCGTTTTGGCGTGCGCAACACCTATTTTTCCGCCATTGTGATTTTCACCCTGGCCTCCATTGGCTGTGCCTATGCCAGCAGCCTGAATGAACTGCTGTTTTACCGGGTACTGCAAGGCATTGGCGGTGCGTTCTTATTGCCAGTTGGTCGTCTGGCGATGCTAAAAATCATTCCCCGCACCCAGTTTTTATCGGCCATGAGCCTGATGAGTCTGGCCGGTCTAATCGGCCCCTTAATTGGACCTACTTTGGGCGGCTGGCTGGTCGAAGTGGCCTCATGGCACTGGATTTTTCTAATCAATCTGCCGATTGGCATTTTAGGGGTCTTGATTACCTTTAAAGCCATGCCAAACATCACCGAGCCGAGCGTGCCGCAATTTGATTTCTGGGGATTTATCCTGTTATTGATTGCCATGGTCGGGCTGTCACTGGGCATTGAAAACGTGGCTAGTCCGCTGTACTCGCTGTGGTGGAGCATTGCGCTGGTCCTGCTGGGTCTGCTGAGTGCCGGCCTGTATGCCTATCATGCGCATACCCATCAGAATGCCCTGTTTCGCAGCAAGCTGTTCCGGCACCGGATTTATGCAATCGGGATTCTTGGGAACTCGATTGCCCGGCTGGCCGGCAATTCAATTCCCTTTTTACTGCCGCTGATGCTGCAACTGGCCTTTGGCTTTGAGCCCTTTGTGACCGGCCTGATGATGATTCCGACCGTACTCGGTTCGCTGGCCTCAAAACCGATTATCCGCCAACTGATTCAGCGCTTTGGTTATCGTCAGGTGCTCATCACCAATACCTTGCTGGTCGGGGCCTGTATCGCCAGTTTTGCCCTGACCACGGCCGACACCCCCATCTGGCTACGTGCGCTGCATTTCTTTATTTTTGGTCTGCTTAATTCACTGCAGTTTGTGTCCATGAACACCCTGACCCTAAAAGATTTGCCGCAGCAAGATGCCAGCAGCGGCAACAGTTTCCTGTCGATGATCATGATGCTGTCCATGAGTATTGGCGTGGCCTTGGCCGGAACGCTGGTCAACCTGTTTAGTGCCTATTGGGGACCGGAACAGGTGGTCGCAGCCTTCCATGCCAGCCTGATCTGTCTGGGCAGTATCAACCTGCTGGCTGCAATGATTTTCTGGAAAATTCCGAAAAACACCCCGGTCTAAAGCCGCGTGGAATGCTAGCCGCCGTGCAGCCTTCGCGTTATGATCAAAATTGAATCCTGAAGATCTGCCTTGCCTATGTCTGCACGCCCTGCCCGCCGTTCTGTCCAGCCCCTGACCTATGCTGCGGTTGCCATCTGCGGCATGGTGCTAATGGCAGCCTTGCTGTATTGGGGCGTGCTGCATACCCGGCCGGTCACCGCACAGGACTATCCGATTCAGGGCTTTGATGTTTCGCATCATCAGCAGCAGATTGACTGGCACAGGATTTCACCGGAAAAATACCGTTTCGTCTATTTAAAAGCCACCGAAGGCGGCGATTTTAAAGACCGTAAATTTCAGGACAACTGGCTGGCCGCGCATGAACAGGGCTTTCTGGTCGGCGCCTATCATTTTTATCGGCTGTGTCGTAATGGTCAGGTGCAGGCGCAGAATTTTATTGACAGTGTCCCGAAACAGGCCAACAGCTTGCCGCCGGTGATTGATCTGGAATACGACAGCAACTGTATCAACACCTATACCCAGGAACAGTTACTGCATGAAATTGGGTTGATGCATGACGCGCTGCAACAGCACTATGGCAAACAGCCGATTTTTTACATTTCCAGGAATTTTTATAATATTGTACTGGTCAATCAGTTCCCGCAGGTGCCACTGTGGGTACGCGAATATCAGGGCAAACCGGACTTAAGCGGCAACCCGGACTGGCTGTTCTGGCAATATAGCAATCGCGGCCAGATTACCGGCATTGCCACCCCGGTCGATCTGAATGCCTTTTATGGCGATGAACAGGACTGGCAACAGTTTCTGAAGGCCAACCAAATTGTGGAACCATCTAAAAATAGCATGGATACAATCCCTTAATACTCATACCAACAAGATAAAAATAAAAGCTGACAGGGATATTGTGCGAATGACACTGAAATACAAAATTTTGTCAGGTCTGCTTGGCCTGATGTTACTGCTGATTGCACTCATCATCTATATACTGCAGCCCTCCGGCAAAGTGCAGGATTTCCAGCCATGGCTGTATCAGCCGGCAGCAACCGCACCAGCGGGCTACACGGTCAAATTCTTTGGTGTATCGACCTTACTGTTTGATGATGGCCAGCAACAGCTGTTGATTGATGGCTTCTTTAGCCGGCCGAGTCTGAGTCAGCTGATGTTTGGTCAAATTAACAGCCAGCCAATCGTAATTGAACATGCGATTGAGCTCCATCAATTGCAACGAACGCAAGCCATTCTGGTGACACACTCGCATTATGACCATGCGCTGGATATCCCTCTACTTGGCCAATTGCTGCCGCAGGCTAAAATTATTGGTTCCCGAAGCACGCTGAATATTGCCCGTGGTGCTCACTTGCCCGAAAGCCAGTTACAGCAGCTGGTACCTTTACAACCGATGCAGATTGGCAACTTTACTGTCACCGCTTTCCCGTCCCAGCATACTCCGCCAACTGCAGTGAATAATGATCTAGGTGAGGAAATCCAGCAGCCACTGAGCCTGCCGGCACGGTTTTCGGAGTTTAAAGAAGGCCATAGCTTTGACTATCTGATTGAATATGAAGGTCATAAAAGTCTGGTCAAGGCCAGCACCGGTTTTATTCCCGAACAGCTCAAACAGCTACAGGTCGATCATCTGTTTCTGGGCATTGCCCAGCTGTCCAGGCAACCGGAACAGTATCAGCAGCAGTATCTGGCAGAAACCTTGCAGCACCTAAAACCCAAGGTGCTGATTCCCATCCATTGGGATGATTTTTTCCAGCCGCCAGAACAGCCGCTACAGTTTTTACCACATCTGGCCGATAATACCCCGAAGAGTCTGAATACCGTGATCAAGGCCGCAGCACAACAACAGACCCAAGTGCTGCTGCTCGATCAACCGTATGCTTATCCGCTAATGACAGCCACGGATGTCGCGCGTTAAGATGGTGCCATGAGAAAAATCATTCATATTGATATGGATGCGTTCTATGCCTCGGTCGAGCTAAAAGAGCGTCCAGAGTTACAACATCTGCCGGTGGTGGTGGCATCACATCATCCGCGTGCAGTGATTGTGGCCGCGTCCTACCCGGCGCGGGTGTTTGGGCTGCGCTCGGCCATGTCAATGAGTCAGGGCCGGAAACTGTGCCCGCAGGTGATTGTACTGGAACCGAATTTCCAGAAGTACCGGGAAGTGTCGGCACAAATCCATCAAATTTTTCAAAAATATACTGCAATCATTGAACCGCTGTCGCTCGATGAAGCCTATCTGGATGTTACCGAAAACCTGCCGCAGCTCCCCAGTGCCACGGAAGTGGCGATGCGCATCCGCGAAGATATTTTTCAGACCACCGGCCTGACTGCATCTGCCGGTGTGGCACCCAATAAATTCCTGGCCAAAATTGCCTCGGACTGGCATAAACCAAATGGCCTCTGCGTGATCAAGCCTTCGCAGGTGCAGACCTTTATTCAGGATTTACCCTTAAAGAAAATTCCGGGCGTGGGCAAGGTCATGCAGGAAAAGCTGAAGGCCTTGGGTCTGGAAACCTTGGGCGATCTGCAACAGGTCGAAGAAGGCCTGCTGATTCAACGTTTTGGTAAATATGGCAAACGCCTGTTTTTATATGCGCAAGGCATTGATGAGCGCCCCGTTCAGGCCGAACGCAAACGCCAGCAGATTTCCAAAGAAATCACCTTTGATGATGATTATGTCCTCAGCCAATGCACGCCCTACTGGCCACAGCTGCTGCAACAGGTCTGGGCCAGTCTGGAAAAAAAGCAGCTCTGTGCCCGCGGCGTGTCAGTCAAACTGAAACTGAAAAACTTTCAGGTGTTACAGCACAGCAAAAGCTTTCAGCATATTTTTACTCATCCGCAGCAGCTGGCACAGGCGTTACAGCTATTAATTGAGGAAATGCATATTTCGCCCCAAGAAAAGTTCCGGTTAATTGGCGTGGGAGTTTATCAACTGTCCTCACCAGCCCAGCAGCCACAGCTCAGCCTACTTTAGGCTTAAAATTGTGCAGGAATTGATCAAAAGAATAAAAATGATACAAAATGCGCTTCACAATGGGCAAAATTAGAGTAATCTATCTGCGCAATACATTTATCCATGTATGTGCTGAGATGCTGAAAATCACCTTTACTTTCAGCATGCTGTCCTGTGATTGGCGTGATGATCTATCCGAATATTACAGGACAACTCTGACGTTCCCATGGATGGCTGTATCGTCTCCCGCCTTGCTGTAACCTGCTTCTTTTTATCTGATTTTCTATCGCATTATCCCGATCTATTCCCTTCAGATCACCGGCTTTTTGCGTCCTAAAATTCCCATTTTTCAAATCAAAATCGCCACAAGATTGATGGATTTCTGTACCAACTCCGGCAGCGCTGGTGTTCTGTACTGGCGCTTCATGGCAATATAGTCACATTGCCAGAGCAGCCGAGGTGCTGCTTGCCCATCTACAGGATTTTGTTATGACCGTACAACGTTTACATGTCGCACAGCGCTATTCAGAAATTGCCATTTCAGGCCATCTGGTGCATTTGGCCGGCCAGCTGGCAGAAGACACCAGCCTGGATATTCGCGGTCAGACCCGCCAGACCCTTGAGATAATTGACCGTTTACTGGCTGAAGCCGGCACCGATAAAAGTCATATCATGTCAGTCATGATTTTCTTAAAAGATATCGAGCAAGACTATGCAGCCATGAATGAAATCTGGGATGCCTGGGTCGCCGATATTGAAGCGCTGCCCCGCACCTGTGTGGAAGCCAAGCTGTATCAGCCCGAAGTCCTGGTTGAAATGGCTGTGGTCGCGGTTAAACCATAAAAATTTGAGATAAAAAGCATCTGTTTAGATGCTTTTTTTCAACCCAACGCGCCCATTCTGCGCGCTGAGGCCGGATAGAACGCCAATTTCTTTTTTGGCAGATCAAGCGCCTCCAGATTTTCAGCGCCTTCCAGTAACCCAAATTCTTCACGCAACTGCTGATATTCCGGCACCTGATCAAAGCTGATTACGGTATAACCGGCCATCCGCAGCAATTCATTCTGATACTGAATATGCTGACGTTTTAAGGTCAGGGTATCATCCAGGGTAATCACGGCCAGTACCTGATAAGCATCATCCAGCACCACAAAGTCCGCCACCATATTGCGGTATTTATTGCGGGTACGCGGCAGTTTGGTGGTCAGTAGCGCATCAAAAGACACATGGGTCAGCACGGTATGGGTCGGTAAAATTTCTTTCAGCCGAGTATAGGTCAGCTGCTCATTCAAACTGAAAATAGCGCGGCGTTTCAGGGTACTGTCGGTCTGGCGTTTGGCCTGAATGGCATGCCTGGCTGCCATGATCAGCAACCCTGCCAGAATAAGACTTGCGAGAATAATATAAACAGTCATGAGGTTAATCCTTTAATACTCTATTCTTATAATTTATTCGGTATCTCACCGATTATTTTTCAAATACAAGTATAACGTTTTGCTTATTATAAATAGGTTAAATTTAAGAAACTTAAACCAATGCTGACGAAAGATGCATAAACACTGACAGTCTGTTGCAGAGCAAGTTTCCAGGAAAAACCATCTCCTTGTTTTTCCTCAAGCTAATGTATACCAACTTTTATGAGCTTCACAATTCTTTTCAAACCGATTGTCTGACAAATCCGACAAAATGTGAACCAGAAAAAGGACGCACTTGGCGTCCTTTCCTGATTTAAGCACGAGATTTTGGCTTAGACTTACCTTTGGCCTTTGCACCGCCAAATGGACGTTTTTCGCCGGTTTCACGTGGAGGCAAACCGGTATGCTGGGTCAACATCTGGCCTTTTTTCGGACGATTCGACTGACCCTGATTTTGCCCTTGGCCACGGTTGCCAGGCTGACCGGTACGTTTCTGTGAATCTCCGGCCTGGGTCGAGTTTTTCTTACGCGCTGACTGGTACTGCCCTTCCATACCTTGCGGCTGATAGGTTGGAATCAGATGCTGCTTGGAATTGCCAATCAAATCGGCACGGCCCATCTCTTTTAAAGCCTCACGTAACAATGGCCAGTTGTTTGGATCATGGTAACGCAAGAAGGCTTTGTGCAGACGACGACGTTTCTCTCCTTTCACAATATCGACATCTTCGGTATAACGCGCCACTTTGGCCAGCGGGTTTTTACCGGTGTAATACATGGTGGTGGCGGTGGCCATTGGCGATGGATAGAAGGTCTGTACCTGATCGGCACGGAAACCATTCTTTTTCAGCCAGATCGCCAGGTTCATCATGTCGTAGTCGGTGGTGCCCGGATGCGCCGCGATGAAATACGGAATCAGATACTGTTCCTTGCCGGCTTCCTTACTGAAACGGTCAAACATTTGCTTGAAGCGGTCATAGGTACCAATACCCGGTTTCATCATCTTCGATAACGGACCTTTTTCGGTATGTTCTGGTGCAATCTTCAGATAACCCCCAACGTGGTGGGTCACCAGTTCACGCACATATTCCGGATTCAGTACCGCCAGGTCATAACGCAGACCGGAACCAATCAAAATCTTTTTAATGCCTTTAATCGCACGTGCTTTACGGTATAGCTGGGTCAGTGGTGCATGATCGGTATGCAGGTTCTGACACACGCCTGGGAATACACAGGACGGCTTACGGCAGTTCTTTTCAATTTCCGGATCTTTACAGTGCAAGCGGTACATGTTAGCGGTTGGACCACCTAAGTCCGAGATAATCCCGGTAAAGCCCGGTGCGGTATCACGGATTTTTTCCACTTCACGTAGAATCGACTCTTCCGAACGGTTCTGGATGATACGGCCTTCGTGTTCGGTAATCGAACAGAACGTACAGCCCCCAAAACAGCCACGCATGATGTTCACCGAGAACTTGATCATGTCGAACGCCGGGAAACGTGCATCGCCATAAGCTGGATGTGGCAGACGTGCATATGGCAGGTCAAACACATAATCCATTTCTTCAGTGGTCAATGGAATTGGTGGTGGATTAATCCAGACATCACGCTCGCCGTGTTTTTGCACCAAAGCACGTGCGTTGCCCGGGTTAGTTTCCAAATGCAGAATACGGTTGGCATGTGCATATAGCACCGGATCATTAGCCACGTCTTCAAAAGATGGCAAACGAATAACCGCCAGTTCACGTGGTGGCAGTTTATGCTTAATGGCTTTTGAGGCCGGTTGCAGCTGAACAATCTGCGTATCGGCATCCAGGTTGTCGCCTTCACGGACAATCGGATTGGCCACCATTTCTTTTTGGAAATTCTGGTACTGGCTTAAGCTGTTACCCTTTTCTTTTTCAACTTCACAGCCATCAATATCTTCGGTCATCACATAGGGGTTGATGATCGGATCGACACGGCCAATGGTATCGACATCATTGGAGGCGATTTCGACAAACTTGGCTTTGGCCGCACGGTTATGTTTATTGATGATAAAGGCAGTACCGCGCACATCGGTGATATCGGTAATTTTTTCGCCTTTGGCCAGACGGTGCATCACTTCAATAATGGAACGCTCGCCATTACCGTACATCAATAAATCGGCTTTTGAATCCATCAGAATTGAACGACGGACTTTATCTGACCAGTAATCATAATGCGCAATACGACGCAGTGAACCTTCGATCCCGCCAAGCAACACCGGCACATCCGGGAAGGCTTCACGACAGCGCTGACAATACACGGTTGCAGCACGGTCTGGACGTTTGTTCGGGACATTGTCTGGTGAATAGGCATCATCCGAGCGGATTTTGCGGTCCGCGGTATAACGGTTGATCATCGAGTCCATATTGCCGGCGGTGACGCCCCAGGCAATATTCGGTTTACCTAAGGCACGAAAGGCCTCGACATTGGTCCAGTCAGGCTGCGCGATAATTCCGACCCGGAAACCTTGCGCTTCCAGCACACGGCCAATAATACCGGATACAAAAGATGGATGATCAATATAGGCATCGCCGCAGACCAGAATAAAGTCACAGCTATCCCAGCCGAGTTGGTCCATTTCCTCGCGTGACATCGGCAAAAATGGCGCGGGTTCAAAACATGACGCCCAATATTTGTCGTAATCAAACAACGCTTTCGGCGCGGTTTGAGCGGTATAAGCAGTAGACATGGCTAGCAATTCTCGGCTGGCAGATGGAAGATCAGAAAAGATCGAAAGATGAAAGCCGAGTATTTTAGCATGAATTCCAAGTGGCTTGCTTGATTATAATTTATACAAAATCAAGTTTTTAATTTTTAATCTGTGCCGTGGGTGCAGTGCTGCTTAATTTTTTCAGATATAGGGTCAGGATCAGGCCCAACAACAGCAGACTTGCGATAAAGATCAATAAACCAGGCCAGTCCCAGCGCTCCCAGATCAGACCGCTACCACTACCAAGCACGCTCGAGCCCAAGTAATAGCAAAACAGATATAAGGATGAACCTACCGCCCGATACTGTAATGATTGCACCGTCACCCAACTGCTACAAAGAGAATGTGCTGCAAAAAAAGCAAAGGTAAAAATCAGCAGCCCGACTAACACGACCGCCAGCTGATTCAGTAACATTAGCGCCAGACTGGCCCACATCACCAGCAGCATCAACGGTAACACTTTTTCCCGGCCAAACTTTTGTCCCCACTGTGCTGCCCGTGGTGAACTGTAAATTCCAGCCAGATAGGCCACAGAAATCAGCCCGATCCAGGTTTGTGGCAAAGCAAAAGGCGCATCCAGCAGATGATAGCTCATGTAGTTAAATACCGAGACAAAGCATCCCATTAGAATAAAGCCCTGAAGAAACAGAATTCTTAATTTTGGATCGGCCAGATTTTTGGCAAAGGCCTGTTTAAAACGCGACAATTGAATTGGATAGGACTGGAAATTCCGGGAATTGGGCAACAGCCAGTAAAACAGAATCGCAATCGCCAGGTTAATCACACCAATGATTAAAGTTGCATATTGCCAGGAAATAAAATCCACCAGGACTCCGGCAATTAAACGGCCACTCATGCCACCAATTGCGGTGCCGGAAATATATAAGCCCATGGCAAAGCCCACATCTTTGGCCGCAATTTCTTCGCCAATATAGGTCATTGCCACCGCGGCAACACCGCTCACCGCCATGCCAATCAGGACACGGGTGCTGAGAAAAAATGACCACTGTGGCAATAAGGCACTGGCAATTAACAGCAAGGCTGCAGAAAACAATGCCACGACCATAATCAGTTTACGCCCGACCCGATCTGAAATCAGGCCGGTAAATAATAGAGCGGCGGCCAAAGCAAAGGTCGAAAAAGATAAGGGAAAACTACTTTGGGTCGGACTGACCTGAAAGAACTGGGCCAGAATCGGCATCATCGGTTGAACACAGTACAAGGCAGAAAAGGAGGCAAAACCGGCCAAAAACAAAGAGAGAAGAATGGCCTTAAACTGAGGAGAATCGTGCTCAATTTGCTGAGTCTGGCTTTGGGAATCTGACATATACACTCCAATTATGTTATGAGTATACGCCGGTTCCGGTTAAATGGGAGGCTTCAATTTCAACCGATTAAAAGCTTATTTAAACGGAGAGAAGAACCCTCGATAAATTCCACTTTCTTAAGCACATAAATTTTCTGCATAAAAAAATCCCCCTGCTATTTAAGATCGGGGGATTTTGAATTAATGAGCTGGCGATGACTTACTCTCACATGGGTAACCCCACACTACCATCAGCGCTAAGAGGTTTCACTTCTGAGTTCGGGAAGGGATCAGGTGGTTCACTCTTGCTATT